>JAZNTQ010000114.1:0-28134 GCA_045591865.1 Clostridia bacterium | reverse complement strand
TCCCGCCACTCCGACCAAAGGGAAAAGGTATCACGAAAGTGATGCCTTTTTCTTTTGGTGTTAAATTGAAAGGGGCTTGAACCCCAAGGGGGCAAAAAGCGTGAAAAAAGTTGCCAGTGGCAAGTTTTTTAGCTTTTTGGTGCGAGGACGGTACCGAAACGCGAAGCGTTTGGGTGGACGAGCAAGTCAGGATGAGAAGCATCCGTGTCCCGCCACTCCGACCAAAGGGAAAAGGTATCACGAAAGTGATGCCTTTTTCTTTTGGTGTTAAATTGAAAGGGGCTTGAACCCCAACCCCCGCGAGAGGTGGTAGCGAGCAAATTGGCGTTAAAAGTCCGCGTTTACAAGGACTTAGCCAATGCGAGCGCGCCTCGATGCGGAGAGGAAGAATGCATTCTTTGAGCAGAGGTTTACACAAGTAGACCGATGCGATCTATAATGCATTCTGACGATGTCCCGCCACTCCTTTTATTGTTTTACACAGACTTGAAGCCTGAATATATTTCCACAAAAAAAGAAATGACCCTTGATTGCTTCTAATTCCTGCAATCAAGGGTCATTTCTGTTCACTCTTGATATCTAACATCTTTTGTTATCCTCTCTTTCTTTTTTCTACCCTTTGCACTCTTTTTAATCTTCAAATTTTTTCTTTACTACTTCTCTAAGGAGATGCCTTGTGAAAATGTTTTTACCTATGCAAAAGGCGAAGGGTTTTGATTTTGAAGGCTTCTTCTCTAATCCAAATCCCCATTCCGTTCCTTTCATACGGATAATCTATATCAAACGTTACACCGCCGTGTTTTTGGTTTTCTTCTTCTTATACTCCATCACTTACTGCGGGGGCTGGATTATTAAATTTTCCTTCATTCTGAAAGTTTGATTTTACTCTTCCATTGGAGTGTACCTCCCTTTCCTTGGCTTAAGTATAACACTCCGCAAGCCCTTATTTCAATAGGCATTTTATGAAAATCCAAGCGCTTCTTTTTGTGGAAAGGGGAGAAATTTTTTTGCAAGATAAAATTTTTATTTACAAACGGTATTTTCCTGTTATATAATAAAAATATGGGCGGGCCAAAAATGGCTCGCCCTTTTTATTTATAATACATTTATTTCGGTTTTATAAATTCGTTTCATATAAATCATCGACATCATAAGCGATGCGATTTCCGCAATCGGGAATGAAAGCCACATAAGAGTGATGTCCCTTGTGAAGAATGCAATCAAAAACGCAACGGGAACTAAAACTACAAGCTGTCTCAAAACGGATACCGCAAGGCTTAAAACGCCCTTGCCGAGTGCCTGGAATACGCTGCCTGCGATAATGCAGTAGCCTGCCACAAGGAAGCTTATTGAGATAGAACGCATCATGGGAATACCGATGCGGACAATTTCCTTCATATCGTCTCCGCCCGTGTCAAATATGCGCAGGAGCTTTTCAGGGATAAGCTGGAAGAGGGAAAAGCCTATAAGCATAATAAAGCAGGCGTACATAATGGCAAGCTTAATCGTCTTTTTAATTCTTTCGGCATTTTTTGCGCCGAAATTATATGCTACTATCGGTACCATACCATTATTAAGACCGAAGATAGGCATAAACACAAAGCTCTGAAGCTTGAAATATATGCCGAAAACTGCCTGCCCTGTAGCCGCGGTGGATGCGGAGAAAAGGCGCATAATCTGATTTATTCCCACATTCATAACGCTTCCTATCGACGCCATACATATTGACGGTATGCCGACAGAATAAATTCTCTTTATAATATCCTTATTGGGTTTTGCACATCCTTTTAAGGAAATTTTTATTTCCCTGTTGAACTTTTTATTGATAAAGATGCCGACAAAAAGAGCTATAATCTGTCCTGAAACTGTGGCAAGTGCCGCACCGCGCACTCCCATCGCAGGAAATCCCAAAAGACCGTAAATCATAATGGGGTCAAGTATTATGTTCGCAACTGCGCCGACGAGCTGCACCAACATACTGTACGCAGTTTTGCCTGTTGACTGCAGAAGCTTTTCAAACATTACCTGACCGAAAAGTCCGAATGAAAATATCATACAGATGCTTAAATAGTCTGTGCCGAGGTTTATTACATTTTTACTGCTTCCGAATGAATTAAAATATGCTCTTACAAAGAAAACTCCCATGAGCATAACAACAACGGCACTTGCCATTGAGAGAAATATTCCGTTTTCGGCAACTTTATTTGCTCTTTCATAATTTCTCTCGCCGAGACTTCTTGAAAGAAGCGCATTCACGCCGACACCTGTTCCCACGCTTACTGCTATAAGAAGATTCTGCACGGGGAATGCAAGCGAAAGCGCCGTCAGCGCGTCCTGACCGAGTCTTGACACAAACATCGTGTCTACAACATTATAAAGCGCCTGAACAAGCATAGAAATTATCATAGGAATTGCCATACTTAAAAGAAGCGTATTTACATTTTGCACACCCATTTTGTTTTCTCTTGTATTTTGCATTTTATCACACCTTAATTTTTCCTTCGTCAATATCCTGTATTACACGTGCAATAGCGCTTTCTTCATTGCTTACAGTTATTATATCCGCATAGTTCTTTGCAACCGCGCTTGCGTTTTTTACCGCTATGCCTATACCTGCTTTTTCAAGCATTGAGGCATCGTTATCGTTGTCGCCTATTGCTATACTTCTTTTTATATCCATACCAATCGAGTCTGCAATATCTGTGAGGTTTTTCCCTTTATCTACGCCCTTTGGCAGAATTTCAAAGTATTCCTCGGCAGAGCGAACAAACTGAAATTTCTCCGAAAGAGGATGCGTAAGGAGAAGGTCGCGAAGTCTGAAAAGCTCTTTCTCTTCGAAATGAGCAAAAAGTACCTTCGCAAGCTCGCCCTCAAACTCTGTGTAATGACATCTTAAATCAGGGAAGTTTGCCGTGATGCGGTGGTTTTCCATGGCATCGTTCATCTTACAAAAATAGCTATGCTCAAATCCGCAGAGCTGAATTGACATATCGGGCATAGACTCGTCCACAAATTGTACAAGCTTGAGTGCCTCCAAAGACAGCGGATATTTTGTAAGATATTCTCCCGTTTCCATATCACAAATTCCGCCTCCGTTAAAGCACCCTATCGGCGCATTTGGACGGACGAGCGAGTATATATCCCCCACGATGACAGAGGGTCTTCCTGTAACGAAGGTGAATACGCCCCCGTTTTCCTTAAAATAATCTATCGCTGAAAGGTTTTCGCGCGAAATAGTTTTATCGTTACGAAGGAGCGTTCCGTCAAGGTCGGTTGTAATCAGTATGCCGTCAAACTTTTTCATATTATATGCTCCTTTCCCGAAAGCAGCACTATTTTTTGTTTTGATGCTGACAAAGATTTGACAAAGAATAAATGTTAGAATTTGTCCATATTTGATTGTTTTCGATATCCTAAAAGTTAATAAAAACCGCAACACAAAGGGAAATCCCCAATATGTTGCGGTCTT
Source organism: Clostridia bacterium (assembly GCA_045591865.1). Taxonomy (GTDB): domain Bacteria; phylum Bacillota; class Clostridia; order UMGS1883; family UMGS1883; genus UMGS1883. The sequence continues at coordinate 24,665 of JAZNTQ010000114.1, read as the reverse complement.
TTCTTGGTCTGAGTGGGGAGACTTGAACTCCCGGCCTCTTGAACCCCATTCAAGCACGCTACCAAACTGCGCTACACCCAGATATGTTACCTGCCTATTATAACGAATGAAAAAGCACTTGTCAAGCAATTTTTCAAAAATATTTCTTTTTTTTGATTTTGCGCAGAAAGTTAAAATGGTTGACTAAAAACATTATTATATGATATAATGTAAAATAATTATGGGATTTTGTACCCTATTATCAGATTGGAGTTTTTTCGTATGATAAAAAGTATGACAGGCTATGGCAGCGGAAAGGCAGAGCTTACTGGCAAAACCTTTACCGTGGAAATTAAGTCGGTAAATTCACGCTACAGTGATTTTTCCATAAAAATGCCCCGTATATACACATTTCTTGAAGAGCCTATCCGAAAGGCGGCATCTGCCCGCATCAACCGCGGTAAGGTGGACATCTTCCTTAATGTGGAATCGGGCGGTGAAGAAGACTGTGTGGTAAAGGTTAACGGCGCTCTTGCAAAGGAGTACCTTGACGGACTTCGCGCCCTTTCAGATGAGCTTGGAGTTTCAAGTAATGCTACTGCGGAAACATTTCTGCGCATCCCCGATGTATTCACAGTTGATAAGGCACCGCTTGACGAGGAGCTTATAAAAAGCACTGTTTTAAGTGCGCTTTCCGAAGCTCTTGATAATTTCGACAAGATGAGAACAATTGAAGGTGAAAGCCTCAAAAAAGACTTGCTTGAGCATCTTTCATTTATTAAAGAGGCAACAAGCGAGGTCGAAAAGCGTTCTCCCGAAATCGTAAACGAGTACCGCGCAAGAATTGAAGAAAGAATGCGCGACATACTGGGAAGTGCTACATATGACCAGTCGAGACTTCTTACCGAGGTTGCGATTTTTGCCGACAAGGTGAACGTGAACGAGGAAACAGTAAGGCTTCGCAGCCACGTGGAGCAGTTTGCAAAGATGCTCGAAGACGGCGGAAGCGTCGGAAGAAAAATTGATTTCCTTATTCAGGAAATGAATCGCGAAATAAACACTATCGGCAGTAAGTCGCAGGACCTTGACGTTGCAAGAATTGTGATTGACGTGAAGGCAGAAATAGAAAAACTGCGCGAGCAGATTCAGAATGTGGAGTAAACTGATATGAAGCTTATAAATGTAGGTTTTGGAAATCTTGTCTCCGATGAAAGAATTGTGAGTATAGTTCTTCCCGAGAGTGCTCCCGTGAAGCGTATTGCCCAGGAGGCTCGCGAGAATGGAATGCTTATTGATGCTACCTATGGCAGAAAAACAAAGAGTGTTATCGTTATGGACAGTGAGCACGTGGTGCTTTCCGCTCTTTCTCCCGAATCCATAGCACAGCGTCACGGCGACATCGTTTCCGAAGAAGATTCAGAATAAAGGATGATACATATGAAAAATAAAGGTTTGCTTCTGGTAGTTTCAGGTCCGTCCGGCGCGGGGAAGGGAACTATCTGCGCGGAATATATGAAAACGCATAACGACTGCGCCCTTTCAGTCTCGGCAACAACGCGTGCGCCGAGAGAGGGCGAGGTAGACGGGGTTAATTATTTTTTCCTGTCGCACGAAGAATTCAAGAAAAAAATTGAGGATGGCGGATTTCTGGAGCACGCAGTGTTCTGCGAAAACTACTACGGCACTCCCAAGGACGAAGTCCTCAAAATGATTGAAAGCGGAAAGAATGTGATTCTTGAAATTGAGGTGCAGGGTGCACTCCAGGTGCGCAGTCACTATCCCGAGGCGGTATTTGTCTTTGTTATTCCTCCGACTCTTGAGGAGCTTGAAAAAAGGCTCCGCGGCAGAGGAACTGAAGAAGACAGCGTCATCACAAAAAGGCTCGAGAGGGCAAAAGCAGAATTTAATTTTATTCCAAAATATAATTATGTGCTCGTAAATGACACAGTTGAAAGTGCAGTAAAAAGACTTGAATCAATTATTACTGCTGAAAAATGCGCTATGGCGCGCAATTACAAAAGTATTAAAGAGAATTTTATAGAAAGGTAATGATAAAAAATGTTGTATCCTGAAATTTCAAAACTTATGGAGGGACTTGATTCCCGCTACTCACTCGTTGTTATGACTGCAAAGCGCGCACGTCAGCTCGTTTCTAATTCTGAAAGCGACAAAACTGTTTCGCGCGCAATAAATGAAATCGCAGAAGGCAAAATCAAATGCGTAAAGGGCAGTTCAGAGCAGAGATTTTCTGAAGCAATTGCAGAATTTAAGGCTAATAAGGAAGAAACAGTTGAGGAATAATTATGATAGCTCAGGTTTATGTAAATACAAAAAACCTGAATATTGACAAGCCCTTTGACTACTTTGTTCCAAAGGAACTTGAGGGCAGTATTGCGGTAGGCGTGAGGGTTAAAGTTCCCTTTGGCGGCGGCAATATTCCCAAAGAAGCATTTGTGACTGCACTCAAGGATGAAAGCGATTTTTCTTCGCTTAAGCCTGTCCGCTCGGTGACAGATGAATTTCCCGTGCTTACAAAAGAGAGTATTAAGCTTTGCTTTTATATGCGCGAGAGACATTTTTGCACTTTTTTTGAGGCGGCATCACTTTGCGCGCCTCCGGGGACTGACGCAAAATTCGAGGAATGGATTTGTCTTTCTCACGGGTACTATGATAAAAAAGCTCTTGCGAGCGGATTAAAACAAGAGCAGCTTTTAAGACTTCTGGAGGACTCTGAAGGAAGCGCGGAAATGGCGCAGATTAAAAGCGTGCTCGGAAGAGGCGCGCGCACTGTAGTAAATTCGCTCCTTGAAAAAGGCTTATGCGAAAAAAGCTTCCGCGACAAAAGACGCGCAAATGAAAAGACCATCCGCCTTGCCTACTACTCGGGTGGGGAGGATATTTCCTATCATATTGAAAGGCTTTCAAAAAGTGCTCCCAAGCAATCGGCGGTTCTTAAAGTTCTTTCCAAGCACGAAAAGCTTACAATACCCGATATTATTTCGGCGGCAAATACCACGAGAAATGCAGTTGAATCGCTCTATGTAAAGGGACTTATAAATTACTGTGAGGCAGAGGTGCTGCGTAATCCTCTCGAGGGGAAAGAGATTGTTTCTCCCTCTCCTCTTTCTCTTACAAAAAGCCAGAGTGACGCAGCGGATGAAATAACAAAGAAAGGCATCGGTACTTTTCTTATCCACGGGGTGACGGGAAGCGGAAAGACGGAAGTCTATATGAAAATTGCTCTCGAGGTGCTAAAAGAGGGTAAGCAGGTAATTTTGCTCGTTCCCGAAATTGCTCTCACTCCGCAGATGACAAGCAGGTTTTATAACCGTTTCGGCGGAAAGCTCGCAGTTCTTCACAGCGCACTTTCTCTTGGTGAAAGGCTTGATGAGTGGAGAAGAATTAAAAGAGGCGAAGCAAATATCATAATAGGCGCAAGAAGTGCGATTTTCGCACCTTGCGAAAAATTGGGCGCTATTATTATCGACGAGGAGCACGAGCAAAGCTATAAATCCGAATCCTCCCCGAGATACCACGCTAGAGATATTGCTCATTTCCTTGCAGATAAGCACAAATGCCCTCTTATTTTAGGCAGTGCTACTCCGTCAATAGAGAGCTATTATAAGGCAAAATGCGGCGAATATACTCTTCTTGAAATCTCCGAGCGTTTTAATATGAAGCCTCTTCCCGAGGTTTTTATAGCTGATATGCGCGAGGAGCTTCGCGAGGGGAACAAAACTGTTTTAAGCAGACTCCTTGCAAGCGAAATAAATGAAAATATAAAAAGAAAAGAGCAGACCATTTTATTTCTTAACAGACGCGGTTACTCAACCTTCGTTTCCTGCAGGGACTGTGGCTATGTATTTACCTGTCCCGACTGCAATGTGTCGCTCACTTATCACAAAAGCAGCAGTGTACTTACTTGTCACTACTGCGGTCATCAGGAGAAGATAAGCTATATTTGTCCTTCGTGTCAGAGCACAAGGGTGAAGGATTTCGGCAAGGGAACTCAAAAGGCACAGGAGCAAATTGAAGAAATCTTTTCTTCCGCTTCTCTTCTGCGTATGGACGCAGACACGACAAGCGGTAAAAGAGGCCACGAAAAGCTTATTGATAAGTTTGAGGCGGAAAAAACCGATATTCTTTTAGGAACGCAGATGGTCACAAAAGGTCTTGATTTTGAAAATGTTACGCTTGTGGGCGTGCTTGCGGCAGATGCGTCGCTTAATGTCGACGATTTCCGCGCACAGGAGAGAACATTCAATCTCATAACGCAGGTGTGCGGAAGAGCAGGGCGCGGAGAGATAGCAGGACGCTGTGTGATACAGACCTATTCTCCCGAAAATCCTACGCTTCTTCTTGCGGCAAAGCAGGACTACAAGGCTTTTTATGAAGAAGAAATCCAGTTCAGAAGGGAATTTTTATACCCTCCTTTCTGTGATATTATAAATATTACGGTATCCTCATCTGTGAAAGAGGATGCCGAAAAAGAGGCACAAAAAATTGCACAGGAATTGCGCGTGGCTCTGCGGGGGTTTGACGGATGGGCACTTTATGGTCCTTCCCCAGCTCCCTTAAGCAGACTTCAGGGGCGCTGGCGCGTAAGAATCTGGCTCAAGTGTAATGCGGATGATAATTTCATCAAAGCACTGCGCGAGGCAATTTACGAAAAAAGCAAAAAGACAAAAGAGGATTTGTCGGTAGTTACCGATATAAATCCGTACAGTATGAACTAAATTGAATGGTGGCACGGGGACGGGGCAGCGAAGCGGCGGCGAGGGAGTGAATGCCAGTCCGGCGAACTGGCAGAGCCGAGCCGTGACCGAACCGCAGTGAGAGATTTTTGTAATCCGCAGGTGCAACAAAAATTGACCCGTCCCCAAACAAAAGGAGAAAATACTATGGCTATAAGAAAAATCAGAGAAATCGGAGACGAGTGTCTTAAGAAAAAATGCCGCGAGGTAGAAAATTTCGACAGCAAGCTCCACACACTTCTTGACGATATGAGAGAAACGCTTATTCTTTCAAACGGTGTCGGTCTTGCCGCGCCGCAGGTGGGTATTCTTCGCAGAGTGGTTATAATTGACCGCGGCGACAAGGATGGCATAATAGAGCTTATAAACCCCGTTATCACATATACCGAGGGCGAGGTTACCGATACTGAAGGATGCCTCAGTGTACCAGGTAAAGCAGGCGAGGTTACTCGCCCGAAAAAGGCGACAGTAAAGGCTTTTGACAGAAACGGAAACGAGATTGAGTACACAGGCGAGGACCTTTATGCAAGATGTATCTGCCACGAGTGTGACCATCTTGACGGAATTTTGTATGTGGAAAAAGCAAAAAATATTTTTGATTTGAATCTCGAAGACGAGGATGAGGAGTAATTCTATGCGAATATTATTTATGGGAACGCCCGAGTTTGCACAAAGGTCGCTTGAGGCTCTTATTGAAGATAAGCGCGACGTTGTCTGCGTGATTACCCAGCCCGACAAACCCAAGGGGCGCGGCTATGAAATGGCAATGCCCGAGGTAAAGGTTTGTGCGCTTCAGCACAATATTCCCGTGTATCAGCCTGAAACACTCAAGGACGGTGCGATACTTCCCATTCTTGAAGAGTATAATCCTGATATAATCATAGTTGTTGCATACGGCAAAATCCTGCCCGAATATATTCTCAATTTCCCAAAATACGGATGCGTGAATATTCACGGCTCTCTTCTTCCAAAGTATCGTGGTGCGGCTCCCATTCAGCGCGCTGTGATGGACGGGGAAAAGGTGAGCGGCGTTACAAGTATGTATATGGAAAAAGGCCTTGATACGGGCGATATGCTCATAAAAAAAGAGCTTCCCATAGGAGAAACTACTACCTCTGGCGAGTATCACGATGCGCTTGCCATCCTTGGTGGCGAGGTGCTTCTTGAGACTATCGATGCTCTCAAAAACGAAAAAATCACTCCCGAAAAGCAGGACGATGCTCTCTCAACCTATGCGCATCAGCTTTCAAAGGCAGAGGGTGAAATTGACTGGAATAATACAAATGAAGAGATTTATAATAAAGTAAGAGGCTTAAACCCCTGGCCCAAGGCTTTTAGTTTTATAGGAAAGAAGCGCTTTGTTGTTGATTTTGTTTACAAATCAGAAAGGTGCGGAAACCCCGGCGAAGTGCTTGAGGCAAATGATGAGGGTATCACAGTTGCCTGCAAAAAAGGCTCTGTTATTATAAAAGATATTAAAATAGAAGGTAAAAAGATGATGTCCGTCTGTGATTTTCTTCGCGGACACAAGATAGAAAAAGGAACAGTTTTAGGAGGCGCACAGTAAATGTTTGGTTATTATCCTTATTATTATATGGACAGCGGTTATTTGCTCGTGATGCTTATGGCGATTTTATCGCTTGTTGCATCGGCACGCGTTTCATCTACTTACAAAAAATATTCACAGCAGAGGACTGCAAAAGGGATTACTGCAGAGCAGGCGGCAAGAAAAATTCTTGACGAAAACGGGCTTTACGATGTAAAAATCGAGAGCGTTTCGGGAAATCTTACCGACCATTATGACCCGCGCAGTAATGTTATCCGTCTTTCAGATACGGTAAGAAATTCCTCTTCCGTTGCGGCAGTAGGTGTTGCAGCGCATGAAGCAGGCCACGCAGTTCAGCATGCGACGGGCTATGTCCCGATAAAGGTGAGAAATGCTATCGTGCCCGTGGCAAATATAGGCTCTGTCGCAGGTCCTTATCTTATTATCATCGGGCTACTCCTTTCAGGAGCTATGAGCAGTCTTCTCCTTAATATCGGTGTTTGGTTCTTTGCGGCGGCAGTTCTTTTCCAGCTTGTGACGCTCCCCGTTGAGTTCAACGCATCAAGACGCGCAGTAGCTACTCTTCAGAGCGGAATGTATCTCTATGAGGACGAGGTTCCTGCAGTTAAAAAGGTGCTCGGCGCGGCGGCTATGACATATGTTGCGGCGGCAGCAGTTTCAATTGCTAACCTTTTAAGATTTGTGATGCTTATAGGCGGCAGAAGGCGGAATGACTGATGAGTGCTCTTTCAAAGCCGCGCGAGGCGGCGCTTCGTGCCCTTGTTTTATGTGAAAAGGACGGCGCATTCTTAAATATTGCTCTTCGCGATGTTCTCCGCGAGGCAGATATGGATGCGCGCGATAACGCTCTTGCTACGACGCTTGCAATGGGCGTTATGAAAAATGTTCTTTTTCTTGACAATATAATAGAAAACCTTTCTTCCGTAAAGCTTAAAAAGCTTTCGGTATGGATTCATAATATTTTAAGAATAGGCATTTTTTCTCACCGTTTTTTAGACCGTGTTCCCGTGTCTGCTACGGTGAATGAATGTGTGCGTCTTGCAAGGCGCTACGGACATTCCTCATCGGCAGGATTTGTGAATGCAGTCCTCCGAAAGGCAATATCTTCGGGCGATTTTCTGCCTCAAAATAAAGAGAGCGACGAGTACATAAGTATTAAGTATTCGCTCCCTTTGTGGCTTGTGAGGATGTGGCGTGCGGAAGGATATGGCGAGGACTTTTTCTCCTCATTAAACCTTGACCCTCCCGTAACTGTAAGGCTCAACACATTAAAATGCGCATCACTTCCTGAAGAATTCGAGAAAATCCCCACTCTTCCCTATGGTTATAACTACGTGGGCGGAGGCAGTATAGAGAGCACGTCCTTTTATAAAGAAGGTGCTGCTACTGTGCAGGACGGCGCTTCGCAGATGGCGGTTTTGGCGCTCGATGTGAAAAAAGATATGCGCGTGCTTGACCTTTGCAGTGCACCTGGCGGAAAAACTGCATATATTTCACAGCTTATGGGAAACAGCGGAGAGATTATCTCCTGCGACATTCATCCACATAAGCTTGAGCTTATAAAAAATAATCTTTTGCGCCTTGGCGTGACTAATGCAAAGGTTATTCTAAATGATGCAACCACAATAAGAGAAGAATTTAAGGAGAGCTTTGACCGCGTGCTTGCCGATGTTCCCTGCTCGGGACTCGGGGTGCTTCGCAGAAAGCCTGATATAAAGCTTACAAAGTCGCCTCTTGCAAATAAGGAGCTTATAAAAATCCAGAGAGTGATTCTCGAAAATGCTTCTCTTTATGTGAAAAAGGGCGGAAAGCTCCTTTATTCAACCTGCACGGTAAACAGAGGCGAAAACGAGGACGCGGCAGACGAATTTATAAAGAATCATCCCGAATTTGTTCTTATAGAGCAAAGGCAGCTTCTTCCCCACAAGGATAATACCGACGGATTTTTCTATGCCTCTTTTGAAAGGAAGTAAACCTTCATGAATTTAGGCGATTTGACAAAAGCGCAGTTAAAAGAATATATAGAGAAAATCGGCGAAAGCGCATTTAGGGCAAAGCAGATTTTCAAATGGATACATAGCGGCACTGAAAATGCCGATGAGATGACAAATATCTCCCGTGCGCTTCGCGAAAGGCTCACGAGTGAATTTGAAATTTATCTTCCGCGCGTTTACAAAAAGCTTGTGAGCAAAATTGACAAGACCGTAAAGTACCTTTTCGAGCTTTCGGACGGGAATATCATAGAATCCGTCGTTATGGATTATCACCACGGAAAAAGCATCTGTATATCAAGTCAGGTCGGTTGCCGTATGGGGTGCAGCTTCTGTGCATCTACCCTGCACGGTCTCACGAGAAATCTTACACCTTTTGAAATAGAGGGGCAGATTTTAAGAGCACAGAAGGATTTGGGCGTAAAAATAAATAACGTCGTGATTATGGGTATCGGTGAGCCTCTTGATAATTACGATAACATAATCACATTTCTTAAGAATATAAATGATGAAGACGCGCTTAATATCGGCTACAGACATATAACGCTTTCAACTTGCGGACTTGCAGATAAGATTTACTCTCTTGCAGATGAGAATATGCCGATAAATTTAGCAATTTCGCTTCACGCTCCCAACGACGAGGTGAGAAGAAACCTGATGCCCGTTGCAAAGGCATATTCTCTCACAAAGCTTATGGATGCGTGCGACTACTATTTTGATAAAACGCACAGACGAATCACTTTTGAATACGCGCTTGTGAAGGGTAAAAATGCCTCGCAGGAGGAGGCTCGCGAGCTTTCCTTTCTTTTGTCGGGCAAAAATGCTCACGTAAATCTCATTCCCGTAAATCCCGTTACGGAGAGAAACAATGTGCGTACAAATGAAAAAGAAACTCTCGCCTTTCAGAAGGAACTTGAAAGGCTCGGAATAAATGCAACAATCCGCAGAGAACTGGGCGCAGATATAAATACCTCCTGCGGACAGCTACGAAATAACGAACTTTAAGTACACCCTTCATTTAATAAAGGAGGTGGGGTTTATGCAGTTTTTTTCAATAAGCGACAAGGGAATGCTTCGTAAAAACAACGAAGATTCTGCCTTTGCAAAGGAGATAGGTAAATTTACCCTTTTAATACTTGCCGACGGTATGGGAGGCCATAGCGGTGGCGAAGTGGCAAGCAAAATGGCAATTGAGGAAATTTCGTCTTTTCTTGAGGATAAGCTTACTGAAAAAATGCTCCCGGGACAAATAATGCTTCTCATTTCTGAAGCTCTGGAGAGTGCAAATGAGAAAATCTTTGCTCTTTCAAAGAGTGATATTGATCTTATTGGAATGGGTACGACGTGCGACGTGTGTCTTGTTTTAGAGAGTACTGCGTATATTGCGCATATAGGCGACAGCAGAGTATATAAAATTTCAGCGAGCGGAGAGATAAAAAAGCTTACGCGCGACCACTCTCTCATTGAATTTATGCTCGAAAATGGCACGATTACTCCTGACGAAGCCATAAATCATCCGCAAAAGAATATTATCCTTCGGGCAATAGGTATTTCAGATACCATTGAGCCTGATATTTTCCACGAAAAAATTTCGCCCTGCGATGTGATTCTCCTTTGCAGTGACGGACTTACAAATATGCTTGACGAAAGCACCATAAAAGATACGGTACTATTTGAGGCAGAGCCTCGTAAGATTGCCGAAAAGCTTGTGAAACTTGCAAATGATGCAGGCGGTGCAGACAACATTACAGTCGTCATCTTCAAATACTGATATAGGGAGGATAGCTATGGAATCTAAAATTTTAGGAAACAGATATGAGCTGCTTGAGCGCGTCGGTATGGGCGGAATGGCAGTTGTATATAAAGCTACTGATAAGATGCTTGGCAGAAATGTAGCAATAAAAATTCTGCGCGAGGAATTCAAGGAAAATGAGGAATTTATCCGTCGTTTCAAGGTTGAGTCGCAGGCGGCGGCAAGCCTTTCGCATCAGAACATCGTGCAGATTTACGATGTCGGAGAAGAAGACGGCATCCACTACATTGTGATGGAGCTTTTAGAGGGGGAAACTCTCAAGAGCTATATAAATTCAAAGGGCGGAAAGCTCTCACGCCGCGAGGCTATGAATTTCTCTATGCAGATTTGCCGTGCTCTTGAGCACGCACATTCAAAGCACGTCGTTCACAGAGATATAAAGCCGCAAAATATCGTGCTTACACAGAGCGGTAAAATAAAAGTTGCAGATTTCGGCATAGCAAGAGCCGCTAATAATACTACAACTGTGAATTCGGGCAGCTATGCAGTGGGAAGCGCTCACTACCTCTCTCCCGAGCAGGCACGAGGAGGCTATACTGACCACAAAAGCGATATTTACTCTCTCGGCGTTGTGATGTACGAAATGTTTACCGGAAAGCTTCCCTTTGATGCAGAGGAAAGCATCGGCGTTGTAATGAAGCACATAAACGAGGAAGCCCCGCTTCCCAGCGAGATAGACCCTGAAATTCCGCTTGGAATTGAGGCTATAATAATGCGCGCTATGTGCAAGGAGCAACGCTTAAGATACGAAAGCGCAACGCAGATTCTTGAGGATTTGGTGGCAGTTTACCAAAACCCGTCAATTGATATCACACTTCTTAATGCCTATATTGAGGACGACGACCAGAATCCTCCCAAGCGTACTCCTGCCAGAAGAAATCACTCCCAGCGCGCGCCAAAAAACAAAAAGCGCGATGCTAAAAAAGGTCTTCTCATAACCGCAATAAGCTTTTTCGCAGTACTTATTGCGCTTGTAGGCGTTGCAATGTGGCTTCTCCTTTTTGGTACAGGGCACGAGGTTGAAATCCCCACACTTATCGGTATGACCTATGAGGAAGCCTCCCTTGCTGCAGAAGAGGCATCCAAGGGCGATATAGAGTTTGACGTATTTGTAGAGCGCCAGATTCATTCTGACGAGGAAAAGAATACGATTATAAGCCAGACTCCCGAGGGCGGTCTTAAAATAAAGAGGTCAAGAGAAATTAAGGTTACATTAAGTCTTGGACCCGTAGCACTCGAGCTTGAGGATTACACGGGAAAGGATTATCAGAAGGTTTCCAAAGAGCTTGAGAAAAAGGGTATCAAGGTTATTATTGAGCAAGAAGATAATGATACCTACGAAGAAGGCAAAATCTTTAAACAGTTCCCATCCAAAGGAACGAAGATGAGCGAGGATGATGAAATAACTCTCTACGTTTCCAAGGGAACTGAAAACACTGTTGTTCCCAGCGTTTTAGGAAAAACCGTTGATGAAGCCATTATCACAATAGAGCGCAATAATCTTAAGGTTGGCTCTGTCAAGGAAGAAGACGGAAGCAAGTATCTTAAGGGTGAGGTTTGCCGCCAGAGCGAAAAGGCATTTAAGACTGTTCCTGTCGGCACTGTGATAGATATTTTCGTTTCATCGGGCAAGGAGCAGGATGAGGCACAAGCAGGAAACGATGATACGACTGCTTCTTCAAATAAGCCTAAAAAGGTAAGCGTTAAGCTTACAGGTCTTTCAAAGAGCGAACCTACAAAAGTAAAGCTTATTGTTGACGGAATGCGGGTTTTCGAGGGCGACGTTCCCACAACTACGGGAACTGCAACTGTGTCCTTTGAAGTAGGCGCAGCTCTTGATTTATCCCACGGTGTTGACATTTATTACAATGATGCCTACCGCACCACGAAAGAGGTAAAATAATTGATAGAAAATAAACGCCGCGTCGTCGGTACAATTGTTAAAGGAATAGGCGGATTTTACTACGTCAGGACAGAAGATGATGTTATAGAGTGCCGTGCGAGAGGGAAGTTTCGAAAAAACGAGCTTTCACCAATCGTGGGCGACAAAGTCACGGTTGCTCTCAACCCAGACGGAAGCGGTCAGGTGGTGGAAATTCACGAAAGAAAGAATTTTCTTATTCGCCCGGGTGTTTCCAATGTGGATAAATTAGTTCTCGTTTCCGCAGCAAAATCGCCTCTCCCCGATATGCTTCTTATTGATAAGCTCCTCGTAATTGCCGAGAGCAAGGGGATTGAGTGTATCATATGTCTTAACAAAACTGACCTTGCCTCTTATGACGAGGCGAAGGATTTTATATCCGTTTACGAAAAAGCCTCCTATCCGTGCATTTTAGCAAGCGCTAAAACAGGCGAGGGAGTAGACGAAATACAAAAGCTCATAAAAGAGAAGACCGTTGCATTTGCAGGGCTTTCGGGAGTTGGTAAATCAAGTCTTCTCAAAAGAATTACGGGAGTGGACCTTGAGACGGGTAATGTGAGCAAGATAGAGCGCGGAAAGCATACCACAAGACACGTGGAGCTGATAGACGCCGCAGATGCGCTTGTATTTGATACGCCGGGGTTTTCGCGCCTCGAAGCAGACGAGATACGTGCCGATGAGCTTTGGCAGTATTTCCCCGAAATAGCCGACCTTCAGGGCGAATGCAAATTCCGTACCTGTAATCACGTTGGCGAAAAGGGTTGTGCAGTAAAGGAAGCGGTAGACAGCGGTGCTATTTCGCAAAGCCGATATGAAAGCTACAACACGCTTTTTAACAAACTCAAAGAAATAAAGGATTGGGAAAGAAAGGACTAAAGCAAATGATTAAAATAGCTCCCTCAATACTCTCGGCGGATTTCGGTGCGCTCAGAGAGGACGTTATAAAGGTAGAAAAAGCAGGAGCGCACTGGCTTCATATAGATATTATGGACGGGCATTTTGTTCCCAATCTTACTATGGGTCCTGATGTGGTTAAGTCTATCCGCAAGGATTCAAAGCTCTTTTTTGACTGCCACCTTATGATTGATAATCCTGAAAAGTATATGGAATCTTTCATAAAGGCAGGGGCAGAGCTTATCTGCTTCCACGCAGAATGTGTAGAGGATATGGGCGCACTTATTGATAAAATCCATTCCTATGGTGTAAAGGCGGCAGTTGCAATCAAGCCCGGCACAAGCCAGGAGTGTGTGCTTCCCTTTTTACACAAGCTTGATATGGTGCTTGTGATGAGTGTTGAACCGGGATTTGGCGGGCAGAAATTTATGCCCGAGGTACTCGATAAGGTAAGAAAAATCCGTGCACATAAAGACGGACAAAATATTGACATCGAGATGGACGGCGGAATAAATGAAGAAACTGCGGCATATGCGGCAGAGGCAGGTGTGAATATCCTTGTGGCAGGCAGCGCAGTTTTTAAGGCAGATTCCTATGAGGATGCAATTTCTAAAATTCTTAAAAGTGCAGAGGACGCAGTAAATGGTTAACGAAAAAACAGCTTTGCGAAAGGGATTTCTTTCTCTGCGCAATTCTTCGCCTCGAAAAAGTCTTCTTTCATCACACCTTGAATGCTTTGACGCATACAAAGATGCAAAAACTGTTTTCTGCTACGTTTCAGCAGGGAGCGAGGTGGGGACGCACGATTTCATAAAGGAAATTCTTCCTCTTAAAAGAGTCGTTGTTCCATATTGCACTGACAAATGCGGAAATATGATAGCCGTGGAAATAAAATCTTTTGATGAGCTTAAAGAGGGGCTTTTCGGGATACTTGAACCTATAAATCCCAAAGAATTTTCCAAAGAGGAAATTGATTTTGCGATTGTTCCTGCTGTTGCTTTTGATGAGGAGGGTTATCGCCTCGGCTACGGAAAAGGCTACTACGACAGATTTTTAAGTGATATAAATCCTTTCAAACTGGGCATATGTAAAGAAGAGCTTTTGGCAGAAAGTCTTCCCCATGATGAATATGATATAAAAATGGATAGTGTACTTATAATATAAAAAAGAGGAGGTTTCCAAAGAAACTTCCTCTTTTACTTTAACCTAATTTTTTAAGTGCTTCCGCAAGCGCAATTGCTACTTGGTCAGGACAACTTGTGCCACGTCCGTTACAATCGATACCGCGCATTCTCTCAATCGCGTCGCGTGCGTTCATACCCTTAAGAAGCTGTGCCAGACCATTTGTATTTCCGTTGCAACCACCGATAATTTTGATATCGTTAATTGTTCCGTCCTCGGCAAGGTCAATCACAGTCTTGCGCGAGCAGACTCCTCTGTTTGTGTATTCGCTTATCATTTTATTTCTCCTGTGCCTTTTCTTCAGGCGCTTTTTCAGGCTCAATACCGTCAACATAAATATCTACGGTGATATTATCAAGCCCCGCATATTCTTCAACTGCATTTTTAACTGACTTCTGAAGCTTATATGCAATCTCATTTATTTTCACGCCGAATTTTACAGTTACGTGAACTTCTATCTTCGTAGCCTCCTCGGTCATTTCAACCTTGATGCCCTTATCAACAGATTTCTTGCCGAGAAAATCACTCCAGCCTCCGCTTGCGCCAAGACCTGTTACGCCGTCAACTTCGCGCGCGGAAATTGCGCTGATGCGCACTATTACCTCTTCAGAAATTTTTATATTACCATTTTCAGTAGCGATGAAATTATCAGTCATTTTGATTACTTCCTTTCGTACATTCTATAGTTTTATTTTATCACCAAAGTTATAAATAATCAAGATATTTTATCAGTTCATCTCCATTATCTTGATTTTCTCCTGCGCTATACCGCTTTGCGAGGAAACGATTTCGGAAATTTGTGCCGCACCCTGGCTGTCAAGCATCTGTGTTTTAACGACTACATTTGCCATACCATTATTTATATAGCATACCGCGTCCTCAAATCCGCGTGCACGAAGCAGATTTTCAACTGCGGCTTCAGTTTCCGTATTCTGCGCAAGCTCCAAAACCCCTTGTTGCGCACTCGCCTTGGCGGCTTCGTCGCTATTTTCGTTTTCGAGCACCGCGTTATAAGTTTCTATGCTTCGGCTCCGTCCTGCCTCGCGGTCAATACGCGCCTGTGCGAAGAAATCTCCGCCCTTCTCCTGTGCTGTCTCCTCGGATGCGACGAGCTGTGCTTCGCCAAGATATTTTTTGCCTGCCTCCTCACTGTTTCTCCCTGCATTTATGTACCCTGCTGTTCCTATAATAATAGCAAGTGCCGCTACGGCTATCTGCTTTTTCTTAATTACCATCATCATAGTTATTACTTCCTTTCAAAAACCTCGATTTTATGGGGGGATACTCCAAGGGCAACCGATGCTGCACGGATTAGCCTTTCGCAAACTGCACCGTCACTTCCTCCGTCGGCTACAATGAGCACACCGATACTCTCCTTTTCTTCCTTTTTGATTCCTGTAAGAGAGGACTTTTCTTTCCCCTCGGAAATCATTACGCTTACCTTTCCTGCGCCTTTAATCTCGGAGAGGATGTTTTCCGCCTCTATTGTGCGTGAGTCATATACGTTTTGCGTATTTTGCGGCGCTGCTTTTTTTGATGTGCTTCCAAAAACAAGGAGCATTATTCCCATAGCTAATAATATATATATTACACTGCTTCCCTTTTTATCCCTGAAAAGTTTGTCAACTTTTATCATATTTAAGACTTATCCTTTCACGGCTTATGCCAAAATTCTCTACTATATAAGCTACCGCACTGCTTTCGTCCCCGAAAACCGTGAGAGTGACAGAGATAACCTCGCCCTCGGGCGATACCTCGACATACGCCCGTCCGCCATACTTTAGTTTTTCTTCGATGGTCTTCTCAAGATTTTCGCGATGCCTTTTGAGTACCTCGGCTCTGTACTGCGCCTCGGAGGCGGCAACATCTTCTTCGCTTATTTGAAAAGAATCCTCGGTGAATATGGGCATTTCGCTTCCCGTTGGAATAAACGAGAGTGCGGCGGTAATAAGCATAAAGCCCGTCGCGAGCGAGGCATATTTTTTTATACTCCCTTCGGGAATAAGCATATTTGAAAGGGCAATCAGCATAAGCACGACGCCCAGAGATGTCATATAATCTTTCATATTACAAAATTGACGCTATCGCAATAATCATAATAGTTCCTATTGATGCTATTGATGAAAAAAACATATCTATACATTCTCCCAGTTTTCTTAAGGTTTCGCTGACTTTTTTCTCGCTCACGGGGGCGGTGAATGCGGCAGTAAGACGAAACGCAAGCGAAAGCGCCCACATTTTAAGAAGCGGAATGGCAAAGATTGCGAAAATCACTATCACTCCGCCCAGACCGACTGCATTTTTAAGAAGCATGGCACTTCCTGCGACAGAGCTCATCGCTTCGCTTATGGAGCCGCCGACAACGGGCACGGATGCACTTATTGCAAATTTCACACCCCTTGCGGCGAGGGAATCAAAGCTTGCCGCGGCAAAGGAGCTTATCCCCATTATGCCTGCAAAAAGCGACATAGAAAGTGCAAGCAGAGTTTTGTGAAGCTTTGAAAAAAGCTCTGTAAATTCGTTTAACGAATCATTCCCCGTAACTGCGCATAAAAGTGTACATACTGCGCGCAGAAGGACAAGCGGAGTAATGACATTTTTTATGAGTGCACCAAACGCGGAGCACACAAAATATATAACAGGGTGCGACATCGTCGCCGTTGCCACCTCTCCGCCCGACATACAGAGCATCGTCATAGAGGGAATTATGCTATGCACAAAAATCGTTATATTCTGAAGTACCTCAAGCACATATCTCGTGGCACTTTCAAAGGCTGCGGCGGCAATCGTTGCTATATACAAAAAGAGGGCAAGTCCACTCGCCTCGCTTACGGCGTTTTTGCCGAAGGAATTGTCAAGGTTCCTTATAAATGCGCCAAGCAGAATAAGTGCCGCAATTGAGCCAATCAGCAAAAATGCACCTTTAAGCTCGCCAAGGAAAAGGGTTATCAGCCTGTTTAATATCCCTTGCGAATCGGGGGAGAATTTCCCCGAGGCGATAGAGCCGATTATGTCCTTGAAATTAAAGCTTCCAAGTAATTTTTCTATATTCTGCAAGGCGGAATCGGTTATATCGGGATTTATGTTTTCTATATTCATGAGAGTATCCCCATTATTTTTGTAAATGCTTCCTTTGCGATGGGAAGGATTATCACAGTTATTGCAATTTTGCCTGCCATAAGGACGCGTGAGGCAAGAGCTTTTTCACCGCTGTCTTCACAAAGCTCGCTTCCTATCTGGCTTATGTACGCAATCCCCGTTATTTTAAGAATTGGCGTAAGAAAGTCTTCCCCGAGCGGACTTATTGAGGCGAATTCGTACATTGATTTTACTACCGTTATTATATAGGGAATAACCGCTGCCATAATTATGACTACGCCCGAAAGCGAGATAAGCTGCCCTATTTCGCTTTTCATATTTTTTACTGCAAGCGCCACTACTGAAATCAGTACACCTGCCGAGGCTACTGCGAGTATATTCATATTCCAAACACCGTCTTCACCGTCTCAAAAAGCTTTGCTATTTCACCTACTACCATCATCAAAACTACAACGAGCCCTGCAATAGTTATCATAAGTGCCTGCTCATCTCTTCCGCTTCGTGAAAGAAGCATATTCATAACTGAAACGATTATTCCTATCCCTGCAATTTGAAAAATAAGTTCTGTATTCATAGTTTTCACCTATATAAGCAGTAGTACTATTGCCGCGGCGGTGAGGATACTTCCCTTTACGCAGAGCTTTCCCTTGAGGTTAAGCTCTCCTGTCGCTTCCTCGAGACTTTTCTCAAGCTCCGCCTTAAAAACGCCAAGATTTGAAAGCTGTCCGTCGCAAGAGGATGCGCAAAGCCCCGAGGCAAAGCGCTCAATTATTCCCAAATCTTCTTTTTTTAGGAAATGCAGTTCATACGCCGTATTTTTGACTGCTTCTTCTGGAAGAAGTCCTGATAAAATCTGTGCCCGTGCATCTTCAAAAAACGCACCGCTTCCCATAAAGCTTTCGTGCAGAGGTGCGTGCAGACACATAAGCCTTGATTCTATCAGGCGGCAACCATCCAGCATATCCTGAAGCGTTTTTTTGCGCTCTAAATATGTATTGTATTTTCTCATTCCGAAAAGTGTTGCCGATAAAAGCACCACCGCAGAGCCTATAATTCTAAGCACGTCTTAATCCCCTTCCGTCCGATATGATTTTTTCTACAGTTATTTCTCCGCGGAGCTTCCCAAGGATAATAATTCTCTCGAAAATTCCGTCCTCTATAAGATTTCTAAGGTGTCTTCTCCGCATAACGTCTCTTTCGCTGTAGCCATGCGCGGAGGTGATTATTTTTATGCCGCAGTTTATAAGCTCGCTGATTGCTCGCTCCTCGCTGTCTGTCCCCGTTTCGTCAGTTATAATAACCTCGGGCGACATCGTGCGAAGAAGCATCATCATCCCTTCGCCCTTTGGCACAGAGTCCATAACTGCAGTAAATCTCCCCACGTCGTGAGTCGGGACACCGTCTCTCGAGGCGGCAATTTCGCTTCTCTCATCGGCAATACACACCTTGTGGGATGCGCCAAGCTGACGGGCAATATCGCGAAGCATTGTGGTTTTTCCGCAGCCTGCAGGCGAAATAATCAGGGTGTTATAAAGTCTTTGGGGATGTACGATATATTCCATAATTGGGTCTGCCGCACCTATAATCTCCCGTGACACACGGATACATATTGCGGAAATATCACTCATATGAGTTATTGAGCCGTTTTCACTTATGCATCTTCCGCAAACTCCTACTCTGTGCCCGCCCGAAAGCGTTATATAACCTTTCGTGAGATTTTGCTGCATAGCATAGAGAGAGCCGCGGCACATTGAATTAACTATTCTTTTAAGGTCCTCACGAGCAACTTTAATTCCGCAGTCCATAAGAATACCTCTTTTTACCACCGAAGCATTCTTTTCTGCAATAATGCGGATTTCCTGCATGTCCTTTGTCCCCATAATGAGCAGCGTTTCCGTAAGAGTTGGCGGAAAATGCTGCATAAGTGAATTTATATCCATAGGATTTCATCCTTTCGGTCTAATATATGGCGGTGCTTTCTCAAAAAGTACAGGAAAATTATTTATATTTTTCTCGGGGCGAGGAGTCTGTGTCCTTTTGGTTGCAAAAGAACATACCCCTCTTTTTGAAAAAGATAAAAAACGTTATTGTATATTTCCCTCCTATTTGATAAAATAGGGATATATTTTTACAAAGGAATGATTTTCGTGGTTGGAACAGGTACCGCTGTCAATATAGTTTTGGTAATAATAGGCTCGCTTGTAGGACTTATGCTTAAAAAAGCAATTCCCGAGCGTCTTAAGGAAAGCATCACCCAGGCACTTGCTCTTGCCACCTTTACAATAGGTATCACGGGAGTTATAAATGCTTCTTCCACCGTCACGGAGAGCGGCACACTTACGGGAAACCACGCAATACTTATGGTGCTTTCTATGGCAATCGGCACATTTATAGGCGAGCTTATAAACATTCAGAAGCGACTTGACAGTGTTGGAGATTTTTTCCAGAATAAATTTTCTTCAGAGGATTCTTCCACCTTTTCACAGGGCTTTGTGACAGCGTCACTCGTTTTCTGCGTCGGTTCAATGGCAATACTCGGCTCGTTTAACGACGCACTGCTCCACGACCCGACCATACTTATTACAAAAAGTATTCTCGATATGATTATGTCGGTAGTTTTTGCATCGACTATGGGAATAGGCGTTATGTTCTCTGCGGTGACAGTGCTTTTGTATCAGGGGCTTTTAACCGCGTGTGCGTCGTTCCTTTCTCCGCTCCTTACAAGCGAGGTCATTGCACAGATGTCCTTTGTGGGAAGCATCCTTATTGCTGGAATAGGACTTAACTTTATCTATAAACCAAAGCTTAAGCTTGCGAATATGCTGCCAGCGATGTTTATTCCGCTTGTGTGGTACTTAATTTCTGATTTGTGGAGGTAAATATAATGAAAAGATGCGGCGGTGTTCTGATGCACATTTCCTCGCTTTCGGGCGAATATGGAATAGGTACGCTCGGGAGTGGCGCAAGGGAATTTATTGATTTTCTCGCAGATTGCGGTTTCGGTGCGTGGCAGGTGCTTCCCTGCGGTCCGTGCGACTTTTACAATTCTCCCTACTCTGGCAAAAGTGCCTTTGCAGGAAATATTTATTTTATCGACCCCGAAATTTTATATGAAAAAAAGCTTCTGACAGAGAATGACCTTAAAGAGTGCAGAAGTAACGATAAATATGTGACAGATTACGATTTTCTGCACGAAACACGCGAAGACGTTTTCCGCAGAGCACTTCTACATATTACAGATGAGATAAGGGTGGGCGTGCAGAAATTCTGCACGGAAAATCCGTGGGTAAAAGACTATGCACTCTACTGCGCTCTCAAGAAAAAATATGAAGACCTTCCCTGGTGGGAATGGGACAGCGCTCTTATGCTGCGTGAGGAAAAGGCTCTATGTGAGTCTGAAAAAGAGCTTTGTGAGGATGTATTCTTCTACTCATTCCTTCAATATGAATTTTTCACGCAGTGGAAGGCAATGAAGGAATATGCAAATAAAAAAGGCATCAGTATAATCGGAGATATGCCTATCTACCTTGCACACGACAGTGCGGATGTGTGGGCAAATCCGCACCTTTTCTCGCTTGACAAGTCAATGCATCTCACAAGATGCGCAGGCGTGCCTCCCGACTATTTCTGCGAGGAGGGGCAAAAATGGGGCAATCCCCTTTATAACTGGGAAAATCTCAAATGCGAGGGCTACAGTCTGTGGATAAAACGCCTCGGACACGCACTCTCGATGTACGACGCGGTGAGGATAGACCATTTTCGTGCATTTTCTGCGTACTGGTCAATTCCTGCAGAGGAAAAGGCTACTATGGGACACTGGGAAAAAGGTCCAGGTATTGAGTTTTTTGATGCGCTCAAAAAGGAGTATCCTGACGCAAATATTATTGCCGAGGACCTTGGCGATATTGACGATGATGTGCGCGAGCTTCTTAAGAAAACAGGTTTTCCCGGGATGGGTGTAATGCAGTTTGCGTTTATTACAGATGACGACACTCCCCATCTTCCGCACAACTACACAAGGAAAACTATCGGCTATACGGGTACTCACGACAACAACACGCTCCTTGGATGGCTTTGGGAAAGCAGTGAAAATAGCCGCCGCTACGCTATGGACTACTGTGATTTTCACGGTGACTGGGGTCAGGGAGGGCCTCACAGCGAATCTATCCGCGCAGTTATCCGCACGCTGTGGCGCTCGGGCGCGCTTATAAGCATTGTGCCTATTCAGGATTTGTGCGGCTTTGGCGGCGATACGTGTATGAATCATCCAGGCGTTGCCGAGGGCAACTGGTGCTTCAGAATAACAAATGAAGCGCTTATATCTATCGACAAAGAATTTTATAAATCACTTAACAGGCTCTATAAAAGATACTCAATGAAATAATTTTCGTGTTTGGGGACGGGTCATTTTTGTTACGCCTACGGCTTACAAAAGCCACCCCGTCCCCGATGTGCTCAGATTGACAAAGCACAAAGAAAACGCCGTCTTTACGGCGTTTTCTTATTTTTAAAAATGTTTTTTAAAAAAGGCTTGACTTTAGTGCGGTAGAGTGGTAATATAATAACACATTAACAAAAAGGAGTTTTTTGAAATGAAAAAATTATTAGTACTTACACTTACACTCATCCTTGCAGTTACAATGTTTGCTGCTTGCGGTGAAAAGAAGGACGACAATGTACTTACTTGCGGTGTTACAATCTTTGAAAAGATGAACGAGCAGCTTGAAGACGGCTCCTGGACAGGCTTTGAAACAGAGTTTGCACAGGAAGTTGGTAAGATTCTCGATATGGAAGTTGACTTCCAGATTATAGACTGGGCACAGAAGTACAACGAGCTTGAATCAGGCGCTATCGACTGCGTATGGAACGGCTTTACTGCTAACTCTACAGACAACATCAACGGCGTTGACACAAAGCGCAGCGACCTTGTTGACTTCTCATACGGATATATGCTCAATCAGCAGTGTATCGTAACAAAGGCTGAAAATGCTGAAAAGATTGCTTCTGCAGACGACCTTAAGGGCAAGAGTGCTTGTGTTGAAGGTGGAAGCGCAGGTGCTTCTTACGCAGCAACAGTTACAGATGAAGACAAGATTCTTGCTACAACAGCGCAGATTAACGCATTTGCAGAAGTTAAGTCAGGTGCAGTTGACTTCACAGTAGTTGACATCATCCTTGCAAAGAACATCTGCGGTAAGGGCGACTATGCTGACCTTTCAATCGTTCCTGCAATTGAGCTTGATTCTGAAATCTATGCAGTTGGTTTCAAGAAGGGCAGCCCTCTTACTGCAAAGGTTAACGAAGCTATCAAAGAGCTTGAAGCGAACGGAAAGCTTATGGAGCTTGCAAAGAAGTACGGTTTTGAAAACGTTCTTCAGGTTACAGAAACTATCGAATAATTTATAAATAAAGGAAAGTAATAATGGATTTTTGGAAAGTTACTTTAAGTCTAATAGGTGGTCTTGAAAAAACCTGTATGATTTTTGCGCTAACACTCGTGTTAGCGCTTCCTTTAGGTTTGCTCATATCCTTTGGCTCTATGTCAAAGTTCAAGCCCCTTTCATATCTTGTCAAAACATTTGTGTGGATAATCCGCGGTGTTCCGCTGATGCTTCAGGTTATCATACTCTTTTATGTGCCCGGCTTCATCCTCGGCTATCCGATACTTTCGAGATTTTCCTCGGTTGTGGCGGCATTTGTGATAAACTATGCCTGCTACTTTTCTGAAATATACCGCGGCGGAATTGAAAGCATTGCTCGTGGCCAGTATGAGGCAGGTCAGGTACTCGGTATGACCAAAGCACAGGTGTTTTTCAAAGTAATTCTTATGCAGGTTATTAAAAGAATTCTTGCGCCTATGTCAAACGAGGTTATAACACTTGTAAAAGATACTGCGCTTGCACGTGTTATTATGATTGTTGAAATCATTCAGGCGGCGCAGAACTACGCAAGCAGCGGTCTTATGTGGCCTCTATTCTACACGGCGGTATTCTACCTTATATTCGTGGGAATATTGACACTTCTTTTTGGATACATAGAAAAGAAGTTCGACTATTACAGAGTGTGAGGTGAAAAGCGTGAAAATACTGGAAGTTAAAGATTTATACAAAAAATTCAATAAAACAGAGGTTCTCAAGGGCGTTAGCTTTTCTATGGAAAAGGGCGAGGTTGTGGCAGTTATCGGTTCTTCGGGAAGCGGTAAAACAACGCTTCTCCGCTGTATAAATTTCCTTGAAGAAGCCGACAAGGGGCAAATTTTTGTTGACGGAGATTGCATCTATGATGGTGAAAGCACCGAGAAGCGCACTCCTGCCGAGATTCGCGAAAACCAGCTCAATTTCGGGCTTGTTTTCCAGTCCTTTAATCTCTTTCCGCAATATACTGCTCTTGAAAATGTGACCCTTGCGCCAAAGCTTCTCTCTAAAGAGCGCGCCGATTACAAGGAAAACAAAAAGGCAATAATAGAAGAAATCGAAGAAAACGCAAAGGCTCTTTTATCGCGCGTGGGCCTTGCCGACAGAATGGAAAATTACCCTTGTCAGCTTTCGGGCGGTCAGCAGCAGAGAGTATCAATTGCGCGTGCGCTTGCACTTAATCCCAAGGTGCTATTCTTTGATGAGCCGACAAGTGCTCTTGACCCCGAGCTTACAGGCGAAATTTTGCGCGTTATCCGCGACCTTGCAAGCAAGGATGTGACTATGGTTATCGTTACTCACGAAATCGAATTTGCACGAAATGTTGCCGACCGCATCATATTTATGGCAGACGGCGTTGTGCTTGAGGATGGCACTCCTGAGGAAGTGCTCGACAATCCCAAAAACGAGAAGACACGCCATTTCCTGAGCAAGCTCAGCGAAAATTAAAAGGATTTGATATTATGACTAAGTCTAAAGATTTTAACGAGTTATATAAAGCGATACTTTCTCTTGAAAGCGAAGAGGAATGCAGACTTTTCTTTGAGGATATCTGCACGATAAAGGAGCTTGAAACTATGTCGCAGCGCCTTGAGGTTGCAAAGCTTCTTACAAGCGGTGCCACATTTAATGAAATTGTTGCAAAAACAGGCGCATCTACGACGACTATTTCAAGAGTTAACCGCTGCCTGAATTATGGGGATGGCGGTTATCGCAAGGTTATTGATAAAAAATAATTAACTAAAAAGGCTGAACGAAAGCAATCGTTCAGCCTTTATTATAACAAAATTATCTTAATCCTCAAAATACAAAAGTTTATATGGTGGTATTTCAAGAGCTTTTGCAATTTTGAATAGGGTATCCAAGGAAATAGCTTTGTAAATGTTAGGCGCTTCAATCTGCCCTATAAAAGATACTCCGCAATCCAATATTTCAGCAAGTTGCTCCTGTGTTAAAGATTTTAACTTTCTGTAGTAAGAAATCTTTAATCCTATTTTTATATAATTGTCCTTAAATTCTATATTCATTCTAATCACCTAATATAATTTTAT
>JAZNTQ010000113.1:0-6556 GCA_045591865.1 Clostridia bacterium | reverse complement strand
GGCGTAAATGTAGAGGTTATGCGTAACCGTAACGGACGCATACTTGCACAGTACGACAAGGAATGTGAAAATATAAAAGACCTTGATTATGTAAGCGGTGTGCCTGATTCCGGTACCCCTCATGCGATCGGGTATGCCAATGAAAGCGGCGTACCCTTTAGTCGTCCATTTATAAAATACACACCTACTTGGGCAAGAAGTTTCACTCCTCCAAATCAGGTGGAGAGAGCCCGCGTTGCGAAAATGAAGCAGCTTCCCGTACACGACCTTATCGTTGACAAAAAACTTCTTTTTGTAGACGACTCGATTGTAAGAGGAACTCAGCTTAAAGAGACTGTGGATTTCCTTTATTCTAACGGGGCAAAAGAAGTTCATATGCGTAGTGCGTGTCCGCCCGTAATGTATAGTTGTAAATATCTTAATTTCTCCCGAGCAACAAATGAGATGGAGCTAATCGCGAGAAGAGTTATCGTAGAGCTCGAGGGAGAAGAGGGACTTAAGTATATTGAGGAATACAGCGATGCTTCAACAGAGAGAGGCAAATCACTTCGCAGGGCGATCGCTGAAAAGTTTAACTTTGCATCACTTGAATTCCAGTCAATAGAAGGTGCAATTAAAGCAATCGGTTTAGAACCTTGCAAGCTTTGCACTTATTGTTGGAATGGTAAGGGTTAATTGAAAGGAGTATTATTATGCATTCTAATTCACAATCAGCAAGTTACGCAGCAGCAGGTGTTGACATTACTGCAGGCTACCGCGCAGTAGAACTCATGAAAAAACATATAGCAAGAACAATGGTTAACGGAAAAAAAGCCGACATCGGCGGTTTTGGCGGACTTTTTGAGCTTGATATTACAAACATGCCACATCCTGTGCTTGTAAGCGGTACAGATGGTGTTGGCACAAAACTCAAGCTTGCTTTCATCCTTGATAAGCACGACACAGTTGGTATCGACTGCGTCGCAATGTGTGTTAATGATATTATCTGTTGCGGAGCAAAGCCGCTTCTCTTCCTTGACTATATCGCTTGCGGAAAGAATTATCCCGAAAAGATTGCCGAAATCGTTTCGGGTATCGCAGAAGGTTGTGTTCAGGCAGGTTGCGAACTCGTTGGCGGCGAAACAGCGGAAATGCCCGGCTTCTACAGTGTGGAAGAATATGACCTTGCAGGCTTCTCTGTTGGTGCAGTTGATAAGTCAAAGGTTCTTGACAATTCAAAGGTAGCAGAAGGAGATGTTATTATCGCACTTCCTTCAAGCGGTGTTCATTCAAACGGATTTTCACTTGTAAGAAAAGTGTTTGACGTTGAGAACAACGATATAACTCTTCCAATAGCAGAACTTGGAGGAAAAAGCATCGGCGAAACACTTCTTACACCTACCAGAATTTATGTTAAGCCTATGCTTGCACTTTTTGATGAAGTTACAGTTAAGGCGGTTTCTCATATTACAGGCGGCGGCTTCTATGAAAATATTCCGCGCAGTCTTCCTGAAGGAATGTGTGCGAAAATCAAGAAGGATTCGATCCGTATTCTTCCCATTTTTGACCTCCTCGCAAAAACAGGCAACATTTCTGAAAGAGATATGTTCAATACCTTCAATATGGGTGTTGGTATGAGTATTGTTGTTTCAAAGGATGAGGCTGATAAGGCTCTTGAGGTCCTCAAGGCAAATGGGGAAGATGCATATATTATCGGTGAAATAATCAGGAATGAGGAAAGCGTGGTAATATGCTAACTCGTATTGCGGTATTAGTGTCGGGTGGAGGTACTAACCTGCAGGCGCTTATAGATGCCCAAAAAAGCGGTATCATCAAAAGTGGTGAGATAACGCTTGTTGCCTCAAACAACCCCGATGCCTTCGCTCTTGAAAGGGCGAAGAATGCTAATATTAAAACGGCGGTTGTAAATAAAAAGGAATGTTCTTCGCAGGCAGAGTTTGAAGAAAAGCTCATATCTGTGCTTGAGGAAAACAAGACTGATCTTATAGTCCTTGCAGGCTTTATGTGCATATTAAGCGAAAACTTTACATCAAAGTACAGCGACAGAATTATAAATGTTCATCCGTCACTCATTCCTTCCTTTTGCGGACAGGGGTTTTACGGACTTCGTGTTCACGAGGCGGCACTTGAGTACGGTGTAAAAGTCACAGGTGCAACAGTTCATTTTGTGAACGAAATTCCTGACGGTGGAAAAATCATTATGCAAAAAGCAGTTGCCATAGAAGATGGTGACACACCCGAAGTTTTACAAAAACGAGTTATGCAGGAGGCAGAGTGGATTATTCTTCCACAGGCAGTTGAAAAAATTTGTAAGGAGAATTTCTGATGAAAAAAATAGATATTTATAAAGAACTTCAGGAAAACGCATATCCTGGTCGTGGTATAGTAATCGGTAAATCTGCTGACGGAAAATATGCAGTAACTGCGTATTTCATTATGGGCAGAAGCGTAAATAGCCGCAATCGTGTTTTTGTAGAAGATGGAAATGGAATCCGCACACAGGCATATGACCCTTCAAAGCTTGAAGATCCCCATCTTATCATTTATGCACCCGTGCGTGTCCTTGGCAACAAAACTATTGTTACAAACGGTGACCAGACTGATACAATATACGACCTTATGAATCAGCAGCTCACCTTCGAGCAGGCTCTGCGCACACGCGAGTTTGAGGATGATGCTCCTAACTTCACACCCCGAATTTCAGGCATTATGAAGGTTGAAAACGGTGATTACAGTTACGCAATGTCTATTCTTAAAAGCGCAAATGGTAATCCTGAATCCTGCCAGAGATTTACATTCAGTTATAAGGATACAATTAATGGTGAAGGTCATTTTATCCACACCTATATGGGTGACGGAAATCCGCTTCCCTCATTTGAAGGCGAACCCAAGCTTGTAGAAATCCCCAACGATATAGAGGTATTAACAGAAAATCTCTGGGATAGCCTCAATGAAGACAATAAGGTATCTCTTTTTGTAAGATTTATTGACATCAAAACAGGCGAGACTAAATCTAAAATCGTAAACAAGAATAAATAATCCATCATTTGAAAGGACGAATACAAATGAAAGAGTTTGAACTTAAATACGGATGTAATCCCAACCAGAAACCGTCAAAGATTTTTATGCATGACGGAAGCGAGCTTCCCATTGAAATTCTTAACGGAAGACCGGGATATATCAATTTCCTTGATGCACTTAATAGCTGGCAGCTTGTAAAAGAGCTTAAAGAAGCTCTTGGTATGTGCGCGGCAACATCGTTTAAGCATGTTAGCCCCACATCAGCCGCAGTGGGCGTAAGAATGAGCGACGACCTTAAAAAAGCTTGCTTTGTTGACGATGTAGAAGGTCTTGATGAATCTCCTCTCGCAACTGCATATGCAAGAGCAAGAGGTACAGACAGAATGAGTTCTTTCGGTGACTGGATCGCACTTTCGGATAAGTGCGATGTTACTTGTGCAAAGCTTATTGCACGCGAGGTTTCAGATGGCGTTATTGCACCTGATTACGATCCTGAAGCTCTTGAAATTCTTAAGAATAAGAGAAAGGGTACTTATAACGTAATTAAAATTGACCCCAATTTCGTTCCTGATGCAATTGAGCACAAGCAGGTTTACGGAATTACATTTGAACAAGGAAGAAACAATTTTGAAATCAATCGTGCGCTCCTTGAGGATATCGTTACTGATAAAAAGGAAATGCCTGAAGATGCAAAGCGCGACCTTATAATTGCTCTTATTACACTTAAATACACTCAGTCAAACTCTGTTTGCTTTGCGAAGGATGGTCAGGCGATCGGTGTAGGTGCTGGTCAGCAGTCAAGAATTCATTGTACAAGACTTGCAGGCAACAAGGCAGATATCTGGCACCTTCGTCAGCATGAGAAAGTTCTGAGTCTTCCTTTCAAGGATGAGGTTAAACGTCCCGACCGCGACAATGCAATTGATGTATACATTTCCGAAGATTATGAGGACGTTCTTGCAGACGGTATCTGGGAAACATTATTTACTGAAAAGCCCGAGCCCTTTACACGTAAGGAACAGAGAGAGTACCTTGCTTCTCTCAAGGGTGTTGCGCTTGGTTCTGACGCATTCTTCCCATTTGGCGACAATATTGAGCGTGCCGCAAGAAGCGGTGTAAGCTATATTGCGCAACCTGGTGGATCTATCCGCGATGATAATGTTATCGAAGCTTGCAATAAGCACGGTATGGTTATGGCAATGACAAAAATGCGCCTTTTCCACCATTAATCTGACCGAAATGAAATAATTGAGAGGATTGAACACGATGAAAGTTATGGTAGTTGGCGGCGGCGGCCGTGAGCATGCTATTATAAAAAAGATAAAAGAAAATAAATCAGTTGAAGAAATCTTCGCGCTCCCTGGTAACGGTGGTATTGTGGCAGATGCCACATGCGTTAATATCGGTGCAAAGGATATTGATGCAATTGTGAAGTTTGCAGTAGAAAATGCCATCGACTTTGCGGTAGTTGCGCCCGATGATCCACTTGTGCTCGGCTGCGTTGATGCTCTTAACGAAAAGGGTATCAAGACATTTGGACCTAATAAGGCAGCGGCTATTATTGAGGGTAGTAAGGTTTTTTCAAAAAACCTTATGAAAAAATATGATATTCCTACTGCACAATATGAAGTGTTTACCGATATGGATGCGGCACTTAATTATCTTGAAACTGCACCTATTCCCACTGTTGTAAAGGCAGATGGTCTTGCTCTGGGAAAAGGCGTAATAATAGCAGAAACAAGAGAAGCGGCAAAAGATGCGGTTAAGAGCATAATGGGAGATAGGGTATTTGGTGAAAGCGGCAGCAGTATCGTTATCGAAGAATTCCTTACAGGCCCCGAGGTTTCAGTTCTCTCATTTACTGATGGAGAAACACTTGTTCCTATGATATCATCTATGGACCACAAGCGCGCTCTTGACAATGATTGCGGCCTTAATACGGGAGGCATGGGAACAATAGCTCCCAATCCTTATTACACAGAAGAAATCGCAAAAGAATGTATGGAAAAAATCTTTATTCCCACAATTGATGCGATGAATAAAGAGGGGAGAAGCTTTTCGGGTTGTCTTTATTTTGGCCTTATGCTTACTCCTAACGGTCCCAAAGTAATTGAATATAACTGTCGTTTTGGCGATCCTGAAACACAGGTTGTTCTTCCTCTTTTAGAAAGTGATTTGCTTGATATTATGCTTCATATTTCAAACAAAACCTTGAAAGATGCTGATGTGCGTTTCTCGGATGGAAGCGCGTGCTGTGTTGTAATGGCGTCAAAAGGTTATCCTGAAAAATATGAAACAGGCTTTGAAATCACGATGCCCACAGATAAAAACATTTATGTCGCTGGAGCAAAACTGAATGATGGAAAGCTTCTGACAGGCGGTGGCAGAGTTTTAGGCGTAACTGAAACTGCCGATACACTTCACAATGCAATCGAAAAAGCTTATGCGACTGTAAGAGACGTAAGCTTTGAAAACGCATATTACAGAAATGATATTGGTGCGAAAGCACTTAAAGCTATTAAATAAGGAAGGAGAGACCCATATGGTTTTTAGAATATATGTAGAAAAGAAAAACGGACTTGACCATCAGGCCCGTGCTCTAAAAAAAGACCTTCGTGACCTTTTGGGAATAAAGGGAATAGAAGAGCTTCGTATGTATAACCGCTACGATGTTGAAAACATATCCGCAGAGCTTTTTGAAAAATCAGTCAAAACTGTATTTTCCGAGCCACAGACGGACAACACCTATACAGAATGCCCCAAGGGAGATGTTGTATTTGCAGTAGAATATCTTCCCGGTCAATTTGATGCGCGAGCAGCTTCTGCAGCAGAATGTATTCAGATTATTTCAAAAGGAGACAGACCTGACGTAAAAACTGCTACAATCTATGTTCTCAACGGAAAAATCTCTGAAGAAGAGGTGCAGAGCATAAAGAAGTATGTAATCAATCCCGTCGAGGCGAGAGAGGCCAGTATTGAATGTGTAGAAACTCTTAAGACAGAATATACTATTCCTACAGAGGTTGAAATTCTTGACGGTTTCTGCGCACTTTCACGCGAAGAACTCCTTGCTTTCATAGACGAGCGCGGTCTTGCTATGGATATTGATGATATTTTATTCTGTCAGCAGTACTTCATAGGAGAAAAGCGTGAGCCCACTATCACAGAAATCAAAATGATTGACACATATTGGTCAGATCACTGCCGTCATACTACTTTCCTTACAACAATTGACAACGTAAAGTTTGAAGATGAACTTCTTCAAAAAACGTATGACGAATATATTTCTGACCGTAAAGAGCTGGGAAGAACAAAGCCCATAAATCTGATGGATATTGCTACTTTGGCAACACGTGTCCTTAAAAAGGCAGGTAAGCTTCAAAAGCTTGACGAATCGGAAGAAATTAATGCCTGCACAGTTAAAATAGATGTTATGAAGGACGGGAAAGAAGAAAAATGGCTGCTTCTTTTCAAGAATGAAACTCATAATCATCCTACTGAAATTGAACCGTTCGGTGGTGCAGCTACTTGTATC
>JAZNTQ010000112.1:0-40580 GCA_045591865.1 Clostridia bacterium | reverse complement strand
TGTCAACGCTCCAGCCGTAGTATTGCATTGCTTTTTGTTGCACGAGCTTCTTTAATGCTCTATCGACTTTTGCGTTACGGTGAACGCTGTTTTCGCCGAAGATATGGCACTTGCTATGGTGGATATATACTTTCAAGCCGTATTTTTCGCTTTTGTTTCGGTTTGCCGCCCCGAAAACGTGGTGACAATCCAACGGCTCAAGATTGGTGTTCATACCGCATATAAAGCAATGTGTTCTATCTTCTTGAATAACGCTTTTTGCCATTTATTCACCCCCATAACGATTTCAGCTTTGCGATCCGTTCGGGTGTTTCGGTCTGTATGCCGAGTCCTTGTGCATCACTCACAACACCGTCAAGGAAGATTGACATTTCCCGCGTGTCAAATTCGCTTGAGCCTTTGTAAACCTTGTAATGCTTGAACAGCTTACCGTTCAGAGTGCTTTCGCCCGCTTCTTCGCAATACTTCACATATTCGCTTATCGGGATATGCGATAATACGCTGATTATTTCGCTTTGCCCGTAGCGTTTCAGCATTTCAAGATATATTTCTTCTTTGTTGGCTCGGAGTACGTTTCCCATTTCGGTTAAGAGCTTCCAAGCGTAATTGTTCGCGTTCAAAGAGCGTTTTTCTCGGTATTTATCAATCTTGATTGACAGCTTTTCGGCTTCGTGTAATTCGTCAAACAGATTCTTTGCCGCCGCTTCCTCATTGATTGATAAAGTGAGCGTTGCTTTCTTTGTGGAGAAATCGAGCGCAAGCCCTTGAATTTTGCCCGTTATTTCATACAATCGTCTTCACCCTCTTTCTTTTGATAACAAAGCGACACACTACATATATCAACAATGTGTTCGCAGAGTAATACGGGTATTCTTGCTTTTTCAATGCGATTTTTGAGTGCTTGCGTTCCCGTTCTCGCTCCCCTCGGTGCGGCTTCGTGGCAAGTATCGCCGTTCTTGCACGGCAACGCAAAATTCGGCTCGGGGTGATTCGTCCAAATGTCTGTAGGCTTTTGCCGCCTTTCCCCGTACTTGCAATATGTAACCGTGTGCCGTGGCAAGTCTTTCATAAAATCCATTTTTCGCATTCCCGCCCGTGGATTTTCAATAAACCAATAGCGCGGGTTAAGCTCTTTTATCAGCTTTATTAAATGGCTGTTTATTTCATCACAGCGTTTCGCATAATCGGTTATCGGGGTTAAATTGCCGTTAGCTTCTTTTCGTCTATGCTTTGAAATCGCCGCAACGGAATACGTTGTGCAGTCGGGGCTTGCCCATATCACATCGGGAACACCGCCGCAAAGATTGATAATGTCTTGTGCTGTCAGCGTTCCGATATCTGCGCTCAAAGTCGGATTGAATTGTTTGTCCCAATCCACCGTAAAAACCTCGTGCCCTCTCGCTTCAAATGCTTTTGCAATGGATTTTGTCCCGCAAAATAAGTCCAATACTTTCATTTACATTTCCTCTAAATTGCTAACAAACCGACACATTCAAGGCAGAGTAATTTTGACATATCCAGCCCGCCCCGCCTTTTTCTTCGTTACGGTCTTTTGATACTTTTCAAAAAGCTCTGTGTTTTCTTCCTTGAACGCTTCAACATCGAATTCCGTTACGGTCTCCGTGCTGGCTTCCGCTCCGTCTACTCTTGTTATGCGTGTGCCGTTCGGCATCTGCCAAGACTTCACATCGTGCTTTTGCATTGCTTCAAAAAGTGTCTGCTTCATTTCCTTGCATTGCTTTTCTACCGCCTTAAGCTCTGCAAGTCGATTTTCAAGGGCAACAGCCTTTTGAGAAAGTGCGACAAGCTCATTCGGCTGGAAGTCCTCTTCACTCAAAAGCGGGTTTTCTTTCAACCGCGTTAAATCGGCTCTAAAACGCTCTATTTCCGCGTTTATTTCTTCCGTGAGTGTTTGGTAGGCTTCGGCATCAACTTCAAAAATAGATAGGTTTTCTGCAAGGAAAACGGGGTTAAATTCTTCATCTCTCTTGTAAACCGCGAGAAGTCCGCTTTTTACCTTGTTTTTCTGCATATATAGAAGCAACTGCACAAGATAGTTTTTGTATTCATCAAGCGTTTCGTATATGTGCGATGTGGTCTTGATTTCAAGCACACAATAACCGTTGAAGCCGTCCGTATGACATCGGATATCGCCGTCAATAACCTTGTTCGGCTCAAACTTGCCACCCGTGGGCATTTGCCCGTTTATGTATTCTCTGATCTGCGGCTCTAACTGCTGACCGTAAACGGTGTATTTGTTTCCCGCAAAATCATCTTCACGCAAGCCCGCTTTTTCAAGCAGTAATTCATAGCGCGTTTTGAACGGGCTTATTCCCATAATCACGGGAATATCCGAGCCGCCTATATAAAATTCTCTGTCTACGGTAACATCGTATTCCATTTACTCACCCCAGCTCCGCAAGCAGTTCTTCAAATCGGCTATCGGGGACTGCGCCCTCAAGCCCTTTTTCTTTCGCGTATTCTTTCGCACTGATTCCCTTTTCCTTGAGCTTTGCAATCAGCTTTTCGCGTGGTGCAAGTTCTTTCGGCTTTTTCGTGGTTGCGGGCTGTTGCTCGGATTGTTCGCCGTCCCCGTTGGTATCGTATTTGGTGCGCCCAGCCGCCCAATATACATCCGCGCCGATTCCCAAAGCCTTACAAGCTACCGAAATAGCATCGGTAAGAGCCATTTTGAAGCATTCATCGCTTGTATATAAGCCGTTGCGCTCTACCGCTACGAAACTGCTTCCGCCCGTGCCTTGAATTGCTTCGCTCCATTCGTTCCCAACCTTCACAAACAAATCAATGTCAACGAATGCACAAACAACACCGTCCGCGCCCTCGACAATTCTTTTGTCCGTGATTATGTACTTCCAGCCGAAGCCGCAAACCCCGAATGTTTCTGTGAGCGTTTTAATTCTCCACATAGGGTTAATATCGGTCATTCCCTTAATTCTGCCCGCCGTAATGGTCTTTTGCGCTTCTTTCGGAACGCTTGCCACCTTGTTATAAATTTCAAGATTGTTCATTTCTCTGTTTTCCTTTCTTCTTTCTTGATATCCAGCAAAGCCATAATATCTTTTACTGTTACAAATTCGCTTGCGTTGATGAATCTTTCTACAGCCGCGATGCGTTCGGCTTTCTTTGCCAAGTTAAAGTATTCGCTTGACGAAATTTCAACGGTAGATTCGCCGCTTATTAAAGGCTTAAAAGGCATTTTCAATTCCCCTTTCTTTGTATTTGTTTGCGAAATACTCCGCAAGTCTTGCGTTGTTTACTTTGCCGCTCTCGATCTTGTTAAGAATGATTTTCCGCTTGTTCCTCATTTTTCTGCTCCTTTCACTTTTGCCATTTCGTCAATGTCGATTTCGGGGAACGCTCGTTTTACCGCCAGCCAAAAAGTCATTGATCCTTTGCTTTTCCCGTTCTCAATATTGCAGTAGGTTGTTCGGGTTACACCGAGCCGCGTTGCCATATCTGCTTGAGTCAAGTCATTCTCGACACGCAATAATTTTAGATTCTTACGCATTTCTTCACCACCTTTCAATAAATAGTTTCATAATGACACATTTTAGACAGCACTCAATCTTGCGGCACTAAAATAATCAATCTATCCCCAGCATAAATACAGCTATCGGAAAGCTCGTTTATTTTCCTTACCTCTTCTATCCACTCGCGGATATCTACGCTGTCGGGACAATGCTTTTCGCCTATTCCCCATAGGGTATCGCCCTTTTCCACGATGTAGGCTTCTTGCTCCCATTGCACTCTATCCATTGTGGATTCTTGTGCGGCGCAAACGCATATTACCATAGCAAGCACAAGTGATACGACTAATAATTTATGATGCTCTTTCAATTCCATTTCAAGTGCCTTTCCATTTCTTGTAGTCGGTTTTAGCCGTTTCGATTATTTAAGCATTCATTGTAAAGACGAATAATCTTGTTAATCTTTTGTTGACTTTCGGGGATAAAACCTCTCTCGATAAACGAAATTTCCGTTTGATTTGTGCCTACCATAGCGGCAAAATCGCTTTGCGTTGCCCCCCCCTCTTTTACGTGCTGTCTTGCGAATTTGCACATATCCTTTAATTCCATATCTGCTCCTTTCTTTCTGTGGGGAGATTGTAGGCTCTCACCGTTGCCTATGCTTGTTATCGCTTAACAACCGTATGTGCAAAATTTGGTGTTGCCTTGTTCATTTTTTCGCAAAATTCTTCCGCTTCCTTTTTGGTGTCAAATCCATCGTAGAAAGGGAAGAATTTACGATTTCTTTTTTTGTCCGTTGCTTCGATAAAATATTTTCCTTTTGCCGCAATTCTCATTTTTCTTTCTCCTTGTTTTCTTTTGTTTATACCCCGTGGGGTATCTCTTATCGACAGTATTATTATACCATTTTTGGGTATTATTTCAATTCGCATTTTATACAAACTTTTACACATTTTTTTGTATATGTTTTACATAATGTAAACAAATCGACACAAAAAGCATAATAACAAAGGGCTTCCCGCCCTACATAGCCGCGAACGCTCTCCGCGTTAAATCTCCCCACTCTTTATATGTAATAAGCCCGAAGTCAATAGCCAGCTCTGCCGCCGCTATTGCCATATGTGCAAGCAATTTTCTGTGTTCTTCGTTTCGTGACATTTCCGCAAGCTCTATATCTTTGGTAATTCGTTCAGTAATCGTCAAGCCGTGTTTGTTTCGCAAATTGCTACACCTCGTTATCATTTTCAGTTAATTGTCAACTTTCTCAATCATTATATTAGAATATTTGTTCGGGCGCAATAACAAATTTTCAAAAATGTTTTTCTTTTTGTGACTTTTGGCGGGCAAAATGTTTCACTTCGTTTACAATGTATGATATTATGCTAATAAGAGAGGGGGTGTAATAGTGAACGAAAGTATAGGCAGTAAACTAAAAACTTTGAGAAAGGGGCGAGGGCTGACACAAGAGGAGCTTGCAATTCGGATGAATTGGAGCA
This sequence comes from Clostridia bacterium, assembly GCA_045591865.1. Classification (GTDB taxonomy): domain Bacteria; phylum Bacillota; class Clostridia; order UMGS1883; family UMGS1883; genus UMGS1883. The sequence goes on along the minus strand of JAZNTQ010000112.1, from coordinate 35,596 downwards.
GGGCAACTATCAGCAACTATGAATCAAATAGGCGTGTTCCCCACCTACAACAATTGACAGCCTTATGTTATTTCTTCGGTGTGTCAATGGATTATTGGGGAGTAGAGACCGAGAACGAGAGCTTTGAGCTTTTGGCAAGGGCACGAAGCGTTCTCTGCAATCAAGCAATACCGAAAGCCGAACGGGAACGAGTTTACAAGGAAATAATGAAAATGTATCTTGATATGGAGTGATGACAATATGGCAAGTATGACACGAACGATAAAACGAAACGGGGAACATATAAGGCGGGCTGTAGCCTACGCTCGTTTCAGCTCCAACAATCAAAGGGACGAAAGTATTGATGCACAGTTGCGGGCGATCCGCGAATACTGCGAACGGGAAAATATCCAACTTGTAGAGATATACACCGATGAAGCACAATCAGCTACAACAGATATGCGGGACGATTTCAAAAATATGATTGATGATATTTTCGCGGGCAAAGTCGATATTGATATTGTGCTTGTTCACAAGTTCAACCGTTTCGCCCGTAACAAGTACGATAGCGCGATTTATAAAAAACGCTTGCGCGATATGGGCATTACGGTTGTTTCCGTAACACAGCCGATTGACGATAGTCCCGAGGGGCGCATATTGGAAAGCCTTATTGAAGCAATGGATCAATATTACTCCGAAAACCTTGCACTTGAGGTCAAAAAAGGAATGCTGGAGAACGCCTTGAAAGGCAAGCACACAGGCGGCGGCAAATTGCTCGGGCTGTCTGTCGATGAAGAGGGGTATTATTATCCCGATGAAAACGCGCATATTATAAAGCGTATTTTCCAAGAATACGCGGACGGTGTTCCGAAAACTCAGATTGTGGCACGCTTAAACGAAGAGGGCTACCGCAACCAATACGGCAGACGATTCAGCGAGCGCACCGTGTTCGATCTCTTGCAAAATGAGAAATATGTCGGTAACTTCGTTTATCACCACACAAGCACCGAAACAATACGGCTTGACGGGATTATCAAAAATCCGATAATTGACGAGGATTTGTGGGAAGCCGTTCAAGAGAAGCGGCGAAGCAAAAATAAAGCCCGTTGGAGAAAAAGAAAGTATATAATGACAGGGAAATTAAAATGCGGGGTTTGCGGCTTCACCTACTGCGGAAGCGGCGCGAAAAAGAAAAACAAAAAAGGAGATGAAGCGGCATACTATAAATGCGCGGGAAAAACCAAGCACAAAAACAGTTGCAACAATCCATCTCTAAACAAAGATTATTACGAAAAACTTATAATAGATACTATAACAGAAAATGTATTGACAGACAATGCCATTGATAGCATTGCCAAACAAGTTTTGCTACAGCTCGAAAAAGAGAGAAAAACACCGCAAGTATCAACGGAAAAATTGAGTAAACAGCTTAATAAAATCAAGGATCAGCAAGCAAAGCTAATGGATTTGTATATCAACGGCGGTATTGAAATGAACATACTTGAAGATAAAAACAGGGCTTTGAAAGCGGAGAAAAAGCACCTTGAAGAACAGATTGAAAAGAACAGATATCTTGAAAGCACCGAAAATATAGAGTTTGAGGAAATAAAGATATTTTTAGAAAACTTTCGCCGCACCGTCAGCGCGACCGATGCAGAATACGCGCAAATCATCTTCAACACATTTGTTGAGCAAATTGTGGTTTACCCCGAAAACCTTGATATCACCCTACGGGTAGATTTTTCTACCCTACGGGGGGATAAAATGAAAAAGAGGGGGGCAAACCGCATTATAACACCCGTTACAATCAAAAAGACGGTGAAGCGGAAAACACATCAACAGCCATTAAACAAAAGGGGATGAAGATATGAAAACAGCTATTATCTACGTTAGAGGGCATAGACAAGCAATGCAAGAAATGTTTTGCAGAGCTTATGCCGCCGACAAGGGTTGCAAAGTCCTATTTGTAACAAGTGATCTCGAAGCCGTGAGAAACTGCGATACAATGGTTATTCACAACGCTTCAAGAATTGCGAGAGATGAAGCGGAGTATCACAAAATACTTGCCGAAATTAAGTCAAGAGGAATTACGGTCGAAAGCGTGGAACACTTCAACGTATTTTGAAGCAAGAAAGCGGGCGAAATGCCCGCTTCTTTTTTGTTAATATTATTCTGAATATTCTGTTTTGTCAACTCGTTTTTGCACTTCTTCATATATGCCGTTTACAATGCGATATGTCTTGATTTTGCTTTTGTCCTTAACAACGCTTTGCACTTGATTATTCCACCAGTTCGCAAACTGCTTTGACGGGTTTATGACTTGCTCGTCAAATTCTTTCCCGTTGCGCTCTTTCCAAGTCTTAACGCATTTATCACAATAAAAGGCAGTACCCACGGCGCGATATCCGTTATAATACATTCCCTCTGCAATTCCCAACATAGGACGTACTTCAAAATGGAATCCGCAATTACTACATTGACACAAGATCGTTTTGCTCATCGGTTTACCCTCTCTTTCAAAGCTTCGTCTAATGCCGTTACAAAAGCACTTTTTATTGTTTTCATCACATCAAAATGCCCTACTATTTCAATGCCCTTTCCTATATCATTTTTGAAATAATAAGAATAACGGAGTTCCCTCGTTAAGCACTTAACGGTGTTTTGCCGTTGCATTTTTATATGCTGAATAACTACTTGATACCTTAACGGACTTTCTTCACTTACAAAATCATTGCGGAGAATATCCCCAATATGTACATCAGCCATTGTTTCCCCTTTCTCCGTAACTGCAAAAATCGCAATCTTCCGTTTCATCGACATAACATCCCGCATATTCCGAATAATAAGTCATCGCGCAAAGGTCGTTCCCCCGAAATTGGCAATCCTTGCACCGTACCACCTCGACAACATCGGCAACGGGAAGCACGTTCGCAATGCCGTTATTCCCTTGCAAGTGCTCTATTAGTTCATCACGGAATACAAGTTCATCTTTCGTAAAGCCGCTTTTAAGATTTTTCAGCCATTCACAAAGGCGGCTTACAGCTATATATCGTTCATTCATTGCTTTCTCCTTTCGTCGTAGCTACAAAAATCATCGGGCAACACTCTGTATTCTTCATCCTCGCCGCCTTTCAAACATCGTTATATCTGTTTCGGCATTGCACATTATTACAAAAGCGTTTGTTTCCGATCTCCCTTAACGGCTGACCGCAATAAGCGCAATACCTCGGTTTTTCTTTGCTTGCCCCGACAAAATCGCCCTTTGTTTGCCCGCTTCTCATCCTGTTTACCATACAACATATTGAGCCGTATGCAACCGCCGCGCCGCAACTGTTGCGAGCCGCGCAATTATGGCAATATTCGCTCATTCTTTGTTCCTCCTTTTCCTTTCTAACTGCTTATTTATCAAATTGTTCCAATCTTCCCACTCGTTGTCCCTCTCACGAATTACATCGTGAATCAAATTTGCCGTTTTACAGGCGATATACTCCGAGATTTCCGCAACGATGTGAGACAGCTCATCGGGAAGTTTGCTTGTGAGATATTTCTTTAAGTCTTCCGCGTAATCTTGATAAATGTTTTTGCTTGCCATTTTTACTCCTTTACTTCTATGAATCTGCCGTCGGCAGAAAGCTTATAGTATGTATCTTCTTTTATCTTCACGCCGTCAACCTCTTTGAATTTAATTCCCTTTAACTCATAATCTACCCAATATTGAAGGGCAAGCACAGAGCCTTTCTTTGCTCTCACTTTCGCACCCTCACCGCCATAGACGACGGAATATTCACCGCCCGTCAAGGCTGACCTGTAACCGCCCGTCAAGGCTGAACTGTTACCGCCCGTCAAGGCTGACCTGTAACCGCCCGTCAAGGCTGACCTGTAACCGCCCGTCAAGGCTGAACTGTAACCGCCCGTCAAGGCTGAAAAGGCTTCCCCTTGCTGACTGTTGGTGCATCTTTCTTTTGTGTACTCAAAAGCCGCTTTGATTAAGCCTTTCAGCCCTATTTCCGCACCGATCTTTATTTTTGTGCTTGCGACTTTGGTATCATCAAAGCCCTTTGAGATTTCTCCACTTTGCTCTACTTCACAATAGCGGTTATTATCTGTCGGTGGATAATATCCCAGCACATCAAGAGGATGTTCGCAAGCGTGAAAACCGCTTTTGCATTGTTCTGCCTTTGCTTCTTCATACTCTTTTCCGATTTCGTACTGAAAACCTCTGCACTTTAAGTCCTTGTCAAATCCTTTGTAACTTTTCATTTTTCTTTCCTTTCTACGTAAACGCTTTCATTTTATTTCAGCCGAAAGAACGGCTTATTTAACTTTGTTAAACCGTTCAATCAGCTTTTTATCTTCTATAATATCGGTGATTTTACAGCCGAGTGCTTCGCTCAACCCGCAAAGCTTATCAAGCCTTGCGCCGTCAACCTTGTTCGGCTCTTGCTCGTATCGCTGTATTGTCTTGACGGGTACACCCGAAGCCGCCGAAAGCTCACTTTGCGACAGCCCGCTCCGCACCCTTACGATGCGGAGCTTTGTCCCTCGGTCAAGTCCTCTCTTTAGCCTTAACTTTTCAGCCTGTTCGGGTGTCATTCCTCTTTTTCTCATTGTCTCAACTCTCCCATAAGGTTATTTGATTTTCGTCTTGCTCTCGCTTCGCTTTCATCATTGCTATATATTTTTCGTAAGCCGTTGACTTCTGCTGTGTGAAAGAAAGTCCCTTGCACCAATAATCGTTACGCAACAGAGATTTGCATATTCTTCTCCAGCTCGGCACATCCTTTTTTGTTTCAAGGTGTATGTCCGCTTCATCGGGTATTCCCTCGGGGTAGCCCCTTGTTTCCCACCACTTAACGAATTTGTAAATCTTGTTTTTGTAATGTTCCTGCGTTTTGGGCGGCATTGAATTTATAAGCAAGGTCGCAAATGACTTCCACGTATGCCCCGCTGGTTTCGTGATTTTGCGGTAGCCGTTGACATTGCCATTTTCGTTTATGTACATCGCGCCGCTATTCGCCCCGTTTACCCTTGCGACAACACGCGCCCACGTTTCGGGCTCTATCAAGTGGAAAAGCCACAGCCCGCGCCGCTGATCGTCCCCGTAGGGCTGGCATATTCGCATCTGATGAATGGTAAGCCCCGCAAGGTGCATATAATCATATAGTTCGTTGTATGGCTTGTCGGGGTTTTTCCCTTGATAAATCCAATCGTCTTCCGTAGCCCAATCGTATATAGGATAAACGTTGTAGGTGTGTTCCGTGACTTTCGTTGTCCACATTTTGCCGTCTTTCGGGGTTTTGTAACGATTGGCAATCGTTCTGTATCTGTTCAAGCTTTCGTCTGATCTAATGCCGACACAGCAAGCACAACTCTTGCCCTGCGAATACCATTCGCCGAAAAGCGGCACAAACTCTTCAAACTCCATACCGTCTTCAAAGAACGGGAAATAGTCCAAATCCTTTATAACATCTTTCGGCATCGGTCTTATCCATTGGCTTTCCGCTTCTTTATCCCAGCACTTCCAAAACGGCTCATAAACGCTCACCGCGTTTCTCAAGTGTATCGGCAAGCACACCCAATACCACTCCGAATGCTCTTTGTATAGCTCTCGGCAACGCAAAGCGTGGTCTATCGTCTTTTTGTATTGCCCCTCAAGGTCAATCAATAGAACGCCTACGGTGCGCCCTCTTTTGATTGCTTCATCCATAACCATATGAAGCATACAAGTGCTATCCTTTCCCGCCGAGAATGAAACATAAACCCTTTCGAAGTTATCAAAAGTCCACTCAATGCGCTGTTTTGCCGCTTCGTATACATTCATATCAAGCAAGGTTTTCAAAATATATTCCCCCAATCGTTAAACATTGATATTTGCGGATCGTTCTCAAATTCCCACTTACTAATCCACTCTTTGATTATCTGCCCCGCTATTACGTTTGCTTCTATTCTCTGCGCTTCGGTCATAATTCCCCACGCTTCGCGGGTTTCGTCCTCGTGTATGCCCGCGTAGCAACAACAGGCGGCTTGCCCCAGCCACGCTTTGCGGTTGATCTCTGCGTTTGAAAAATTGTATTCCGTTGCTTTCTCCCATTCCGCAACAACCTTTTGCATTGCTTCGCGGCAAATATCGGGAGTGCCTAAAATATACGCGGCTTTTGCTACTCGCTCCGCGCGCCCGTCTTTGCTCTCGTCATACATTCCCGCGTGGTAATCTTCCCACAAATTGTAGTGATGAAATATCCGCTCCATTGTTAAAACTCCGTATCAACAATATCTTCGGTCATATCCACTTCCCAAGCTTGCGAGAAGTCTTTGTCCGCGAACATTTCCGCAAGCCCTGTTATCTGCGTAAGGCGGAGCACTTCGTCCGCATCCATACCCAGCTCGCGCCCTATCTTCGCATCACTCCAATTTCTGCGCTTGAGCTCAATGACAATATCGCTCATTGCTTCAACCTTGTGCTTACCTCTTGCGCGGTTGTGGCGAATCGTAGAAGCAATTCTATCGCCTTTGTCCTCTCGGTCATTATTGATAACGACAACGGGCAAATAGCCGTGTATGCGTTCTTTTATGTCCGCGTACTCCTTGCCTACTCGGTTACGGTGGAAGCCGTCTACAACCTCATATATGCCATCGTGTTGCCATACAACGATAGGCTGTGTGTAGCCGTCTTCTTGAATAGATGTGTGAAGCAATTCCATTTCGGGGGGGGCAACGCTGTTCGGGTTATAATCGTTTGCTATAACCTCGTCAGCCTTTACCCATTGCACACATTCGACAGGCTCGGCAGTAAACGGGCTGATTTGCTTCAAGAAGCCTTTGACTTCGTTTATAGTCGATACCCGTTCTTCAAAGGGCAGATTTCCTATCTGCTGTAATAGGGATTTCAATTCGTTATTCATATTTCTTTTCCTTTCTGCGGGGTTTAACCGCCCCGCACGGTATTGCTATTCTTTATAGTTGCACAGCCTTTATGATCTCTATATTGTCTGTTTTATAGGCGGTTTTGTAATAATTTCTAACATCGGCTACTCTGCCGAATACGTTGCTATCAACGGGAAATAGAAACTCTTTTTCCGCATAAAATGTGTTTGTTGGCATTGCTGGGCTGTCTGCGATTTTTGCCGTTACGCGAAACTTTATATGTTTTTTGTATATGATTTCGTTTTTGTTCTTTCGCGTTGATGTGTAGTCGTATTGCTTTGTTGCTTGCGCTTGGGAGATAAAGTTTTTTACGCTTTGGGGGAGTTTGTTTTCGGAGTATGTAACGCAACGGCGGGAACGGTAGATAACATCATATTTCTTTTCGTAATTCTCATACTCTCTTACAAATTTGATTGTTTCGATTTCCATATACTTATATCCTTTCTTTATAGTGGGCGGTTTTGCCGCCGCCCTCGGCTTGCTTTTCCTTTAATCGGGGTAGCCTACATATTCGCCTGTTTTCATATTTGTATGCCAGCGAACAATCTCTGTACTTCCCGACATCACGCCCGCCATACCTCTGCCGCTTGTGCAGAATTTCGTCCACGCGGGAACGCGAATTGTTTTTTCTGTCCAACCCGTCTTTTTCAAAAGGGCTTTTATAGAGCTTGCAAATATACCGTTGCCGACTACAGAAGTTCCGCCCCACTTGTTTTGGAAGAAGCGTATTCTAACCTCGTTGCCGTTTTCGTCAACGATTGTTTCATAGTCCATCATTCCGTCACCGTCAAGAATTCTCAACTGCATATCACACGCTCTTATGCCGTCCGCTTCAACGTGTATTGATATAAAGCAATCATCATAATCGGTTTCACAGTTGTCTATTCGTTCTTGGCGGCGATCCATAGCATCAATAAGTCTCTGCTTGTGTTCAAGTATGCTTTTTCTTAATTCTTCACCGTACAACTTCATTTTCTTTTCCCTTTCTTGTTTACCCCGTGGGGTATCTTTTGTTTACACTATTATTATACTCTTTTTTGCGTATAATTCAATTCGCAAAATAACCAAAGTTTTACATATTTTTTTGTGTATTATGTACAAAAGTGAGTATAAAGGGCATTAAGGCAACAAAAAAACGGGGCTTCGCGCCCCGTTTTCCGTTTTGGGTTTATTCCTTGCTCGTGATTTGCTTGTAAACTTGATTTGCGCCCGTAGCCGCAAGTCCCGAAACGATACCAACCGCAACGGCGGAAAGATAATCGCTTGCGGGGAAGTCGGGCATAATCAGCATACCGACAACACCGAGAACAGCCCCGAAGATTCCGCATATAATGGGAATCCACTTGTTAGCAAGTGGAGTTGCCTTTACACCCTCGGCTACAAGATAGCAGATAATTGTAATAGCCGCTACTCCAACGATTTCCGTGTTCATTTTTTTACCCCCTTTCAGCTTTCTTTTGATGTTCAAGGTCTTTTATCCTGTGGTTGATAACCTTGATTTGCTCTTCTACAACGGGCATTCGCCTTGCAAAGCCGTTGTGCTCCCGTACCTCTCTTGTCAGCTCGTCCAGCTTCGTGTCCGTGACCGCTTGCGCGGTTTCTAACTTGTGTTGAATATCCGTTGTGATCTTCTCGTTTGATTTTTTGTTTGTCAGAACAACACCGAGAAACACGAATATTTCGACAATTATTGAAGCACCCGCGCCAATCAACGCAATAACAATTCCGTCCACTTCTTACCCCCCTGTATTTTCTTTTTCTGCAAGCTGTTTTTCGTAGGCGGCTTTTGCGCTCCCCCGCTCCTCGTTTGCACCCGCTTCTACTTGATGTAAGATATCCGAAATAATACTTTCAAGAAGAAAACACGGTATCTTGTTTACGTGCATTGCTTCATTGACCGCATTGACAATTTTGTTTTTTGCGTTCGCATATTCCAATGTGAACGGCTTTTCAATCTGTTTATTCTCCATAGCTTTCCCCGCTTCCTAATTCATTGATTTTTGTTTCAAGCTCCGCAATACGCTTTTTGAGCTTTTGTATCTGCCACGTGTTCAAAGAGACAAATTCCCCATATCGTAACGCGCTTGATTCATCTTCTCCACCTTGATTAAACGTACAGATACCCGCAAATTCTTTTTCCGTTATATCTGCTTTGTTTAACGCTTCTTGAATTTCTTGCGTAATGTAGCCCGTGTGATATCTTCCGCTTGTGCCGTCTTTATATTGGAATCGCCGCGCTTCTATATTATCGAAAAATGTTTCATACCTTGTGTCGAGCGATTCAATATTCTTTTTCTTTGTTGCATCGGAAATAACGGCAATCGCTGATGTAGACTCCCACGTGCCGCCCAAGAGTGCGCTCGCTGTGTAGTCTGAATAGCCGTAGAATGTAATTTGTACGGGCATAGCGTGGTTTTTACCGTCACTGTCGACACTCATATAGGCTATTCTATCGGAAGCATAGCGCAGACGGCTCTTGTGAGCATCGGAGAAACCTGATGCCGTAATTGTCATACCGCGCTCTGCTCCTATTTCCACTTTATCTTCTCCCGAGGGTAAAGATAGAGTTCCGCCGTTAATGGTTATCGCGTTTGCGACAACAGTGCCGTTTTTTTGGAGCTTAAAATTACTACTATTGATAATCAGCCTATTTGAGTTTAGGGTGATAACATCAGCCGAAGCATTTATCATACTTATAATATGGTCGTTCTCATCACGTCCAACTTTCAACTCTAATTCGGCTAATGCCACCGTTACACCGCCGCTCATTTCCGTAACACGCATATCAATAGAGCCAACTTGAACGCTTAATACGGAAACTGTTGAGGAAAGCTCGTTTACACCGCCGCTCATTTCCGTAACACGCATATCAATACTGGCGACACCAAGGCTTATTTCGGAAACTGTTTCGGATAGGTCAGTATATTGTGCACGCACTTCAAGTCTTATATTTTCTTCCGTTTGCTCAATAAGCGTTGATGTTTTTTCAATTGCGTTTTCAAAGCGCAGATTTGTTACATAGTTTGCGGTAATCAAGCCCAGCTCATCGGAATACCGCTTCATTGATGCGGAAAGAGTTTCAAAGTTATCGCCGAATTCCAACGTGCTTTTGATTTCTTCGCAAATATCAATGTTCTTTTTGATAACGCGGATTGTATCATCAATGCCAAGCAAGGCATTTTTCACGGGATAATAGTTGCATACTTCAAAATCATCGGCATCAAGCCCGATCAGCGACAAATCAAGCGCAGTTATCGTATAGCTGACCGCTAATTTATTGTTCTCAATCAGCCAATCTTCGCCCTTCTTCAAGAGCGTACTTGCAACCGTAACATCGTCAAACTCAACCGTAGCAACGCGGATTCCGTATATTGCAATGGCGGTTTCATCGTCTATGTACTTTTTGCCGTTATTGACCGATGAAATATCCAGGCGGTATTCCGTTTCAACTTCTTTGCCCTTGTTGTCTGTTCCCTTAAGTTTGCACCCTAAAGGAATGAGCCGCGTTACAATTTCGGACGGGTCTTTTTCACGGGCAATAGATTTCATATTCCTTGATAGAGCAATCTCGGTAGAAGATTTTTCGCCGATCTCCACTAAATAATCAAGGTATATCACATCGCCCTCAACACGGAAACGGATTTCACCGCCCAGCACATCAAGCAACTTCTTTTTCAGCGTTTCCCACGTGTTTTCGCGCTGAATACCGCAATACACATTATCGTTCGGGTCGGTAACGGTCACTTCGCCTATTGTAAATTGCTTGTAGCTCTCCACTTGAGCGTTATGCGTGTTTACAATATGCTGGAGCAGACCGCCCACCGTCCAATTCTGTTCGGGTACATACTCTTGTTGGCTATCGCAAAAGAAGCCTAAATAACTCTCGCAAATGACTTCTTTTTTGATTGCCCCGTTGTCGCTCATTGTATCTTCCGAATAAAGCGCCCGCCCGAAAAACTCATAACGGTTTCTATTTGTGTTATAGACCGTTACAAGAGTTGTATAGTCGTATATTTCATTGAAGCCAGCATTTGACGGCAACATTGAAAATTGAAAACTATCAATAGTGTTAATGCCCTTTGTGACTTTTCCGCTTGTCAGCTTCTCTTTGCTGTTATGAATCGGGATAGGCTCTGCCCCGATATTATGAATTGTCACAATATACATTTAGAACACCTCTTCGTAAAAGCTGATAACCACTTTGCAAGCCGCCTTATTTGAGTTGACTATACTTACGCTATTCATACCCGCTTCCAGCTTGAACGCTTCATCTTCCACCGTTCCCGCGCTCATTGAATAACTCACGTTTTCGAGCTTCAATGTAATTGCTTTGTCGGCGGTGATTTTCGGTGTTATCCTGTGGTTTGAATCGTTCAAAATCCAAACCGCCTTTGTGCTGTTCGCTGGTATATCAAACTCGCAAACTTTGGGATAGTTCGCAATCCTATAGGGATAGGCGGTAAAGCTTACCGTTGCCGTGGTTTTCTCCATTCCCTCATCATCGGCAAAGCTCATATCGTCATAAGTGACAATAAAATGATAGTAGGGAATAATAGGATCGTGCAATTCCTCTCCGATAATGTTCATAAGCCAGCCCGAAAGAGCCGTTTTCATTTCTTCCAACCGTTCGGGAGTAGGTGCAACCATTTCGAAGATATATTCGTGCGCCTGTTCTTCCCAATAAATCTCCCCGTTGATTTTTGTAAAATCGTGCGTGATATTGGAGAACGGTACGGTCTCTTTTATGCTTTTCTTCTTCGGCGGCTTTCTCGTTCTTTTCGCAACGGAAGCCCCGAAATCATCAAAAGAAGCTTTATCGCCTATAATAAGTTGGTCTATCATTTTGTAGCTCCTTTCTCACTTGTTTGTCAGCCTTTAAGAAGAGAAGTCCAAGTCTGCGTACCCACGCTACCGTCAACGGAAAGTTTCTTCGCCGTTTGATATGCTTTCACGGCTTTTTGTGTTGCTGGTCCGAAGCTTCCGTCCACTCCGCTACTTCCGCAAGAAAAGCCATAGCCTATTAAGAGGATTTGCAGAGCCTTAACTTCGTCCCCCTTATTACCCTTTTTTAAAACGCTTAACTTCACTTCGCATTCTCCTTTCGGTGTTTCATCTTCTTTTTTGTCCGTTTCGCTGTTGTCGGTATCAGTTCCGCTATTGTCGGGATTGCTCAAATATTCACATATAAGAGCTTTGAATTTCTTCCAATTCTTCAATGCAGTATCCTTGTTGTTGCTATCGAAGATATACGCTGGACACCATTTCTGTCCACTGATTATATTTGTGCTTTGCTTGTCTCTATCGGTAAATACTTTCTTTTTGAGCTTATTTACCCAATACGTATGACTTACTACATCGTCAATCGTAAGACCGTGCTTTTCAATAAGCCACGCAATAAGCCTTGCGCCGTTATCGTATGCGGCTTTGTTTATGCTTTCGTCTTTCTCTCCCATAATGATTTCAAGACCGATAGAAGTGCAGTTGCCACCGTCTGCCGCCGAGCCGTCCCCAGCGTGCCAACCTATCTCCGCCGAGCCTTCGGGATCGTTCGCACACATTCCCGTACCCGCTTTGAGATTTTGCCAAGCTCCATTCGCATCAACGTAGAAATGTACACGCGCACTGCTCATATTCTCGTTATAAGTAGCTCTTGTGTAAAGCTCGCCCTCGTCATCTATTCCCGAGTGCCCTTTGGTATTGTGGACGGTAATGTAAAGTGCCTTGCCTGTACCGTTCGTGAGCTTTTTCTGTTTCTTGTAAAGAGAGCCCTTGCTAAAGCCAGCTTTTTTTGCTTTCGTTCCGTCTTTCCAAACTGTACCATCGGGAATAATTTTCTCATTTACGAGAACACCGTTTATCTTGTAAGTTGTGTTAGGTTTAATTGCCATTGCTGTTCCCCCTATTCTGCGACTGTTTCAATGTTTGTGTTTTTGCAGTCAATAGCCGTCTGAATTTCAGCCAGATCGTTTTCCGCAAGAACCCCTTTTTCAAACCAGCCAGCCGCATTCAAGATAACTTGATAATCTGCCATCTTGCCTACTGCGTTTAAAAGTCCTTTTTTAATAAATTCGTTTAAGCTAAACATCGTATATTACCTCCTTGTTATATGTTGCCACCCAAGCTGATTATTGCATTTTGTAATTCTGCAAATGCTTTGTTTATATCTCTGTTGTATTCAACATCAAGTGTAATGCCCTCTGTATCGCTCATAAGCGTTGTTGTGGGATAGAGTGATGTCACACCCTCAACCGTTCCGTCTACACTTATTGGATACTCTTCACTTTGATATTTTTCGAACTCTGCTTGTTCTGCGGAAATCATAATGTTTGAGTAATCAATATAATTTCCAACCGCCCAACCATCGGTAGTCGAAGCGTTATAGTAAAACATTAAAGTAAGTGTGTTGTAGTTTTTCTTTATATCTTCGCTTATGTCTGCCTCTGCTTTTATCTTTCCGTTTGCATCGGGGAGTATCGAATTTCCAACGATAGTGGTAGCACCTGTATCTATATTGAATGCCTTTAAAATTATAGTTGGAGTATTACCTTCACCGTTTGTTTTAGTATCTGCCGAAACATATATCTTATTGTTCTCAAAAACGTTCAAGTCTATATCGCTATCACAAGACACCGCAATATAATCAGAAGTTTTGGCAACCAACACTCTTAATGTACCATCTTCCAATACCTCCGAATTTGCTCTACCGTTTGTAGATGTATACGCTTGACTGCTCACATCGAATAAATTATTTCCGCAAGCAACAACTTTCGCCGATGTTATATCAGCTATATATGGTATTAAATTTTCCCCTCTTGCCTTTACTTTCAGCGTATGCTCAATAGGTGATACATCGGAAAGAACCACCGCAGAACCGCTTTTGTTGCCTTTAAGAGCGTTGCTGTGCGAGTTGCTTTGCGCTATCGGCTTTACGCCGCTTGTTATGCCGTTGTAATCATATCTTATATATGCAAGTCTTTGTGCTGTTCCGCTTGTATATACCGCCGTAAATTCTACGCTCTGCCCCGTTGTGTACTCGGCAAGCCTTAAAGTGAGATTGCCCCATTTGCATATAACTTCTTTGCCCTCGTCTATCGCCGCAAATATATCGCCTAAAGGCGTATCAATAGTTGTGACTGTTTCGGCTGATTCCTCATCGTAAGTGATCGTCATTATAGTATTTGCGGGTTCAAGAAGGCTGTTTTTGCATATCCAAAATAATGCGTCAGCTCCCGCGTGGTAAACTTGTTTCCAGCTCGCACTTTCAAGCCCTTGCACAGTTGCTCCGTTTGCATCTGTAAAGCCCTCTATTGTTATAGCTTCTGCGGTTTCACCATCTATGGTGTAATTGTTTCTGCCTTCTTGCACAATAATCGTCTCTGGCACATCTACATAGTAGTACGCAACAGAATCATCACTAAAACTATAACATATTATGCCACTTACGGCTTGTTTTACTGTTTGCGTTTCGATTGCGTTCACTACCAAAACAGAATATGCGGACTGTGCGGCGTTTTCCGCTCTGCTTGCCGCGCTTGCCGCACTCTCTGCGGCACTTTCTGCTTCTGCCGCACTTGCGAATGCCAGCTCCCTCAATGATTGTGTCTCTGCCAAGTAGTTTTCTGCGGTCAACCTTGCTTGTTCTGCTTCCATTGCAGACCTGTACGCTGTATCTGCGCGGCGTAGCGCTTTGCTTTCCGATTCACTCGCCGCGCTTGCAGAGCTTGCCGCACTCTCTGCGGCTGTCTTGGCTTCGTCAAGCAGTACATTCATGCCCGCAAGCACTTCCGTTTTCCACGCTTCAAGTACATCGGGAAATTCTGCAACAACAGCTTCGCCGTTGTACATACCGTTTGACACAGATATACCGCCGCAAATTTCGGTATTCCAAGCGTAGTCAATCGTGCCATCATCGGCAACACAAGCAAAGCGAAGCAAGAAGTTCAAAGAGCCAGCAAGCTGTGTTGCGTTTGCGGAAATAAGCCAGCTACATATAACAACGCCGTTATCATCAGGGCTTATCTGCCAATCGCTGACTTCGTAAACACTCGCATTTTGTTCCCCGCCCGCGCCGATATTGATATAATGAATCTCCACCCTGTTACAGAGTGCCATATCGTGTTCTTCAACATAGCGGGGGAGTTCAAAAGTAAACCGCTCTGAATTGTGGTCGTACTGCACAAGGCTGTTCTTTTCCGATTCGTTGCGAATTGCCCGCGTTATCGCGTCTATTGAAAAATGCCTATCAGAATCATATACGCTGTGTAAATGTGCCATTTTTAACCTCCAATATAGTTATTATAAAATACATTGCCAGCGATCAAATTATCGCTTGTCACTCCCGATACATAAGCATAAAGTGCAAGAATCTCGCTTTCGCTGTTTACTGTCCACACTTCAAGCGGAATATCAGCGTCCGAACAGAGTTGCACGGCTTCGGCAGTCGCTTCGCCATATGCGCAATCAATAAACACTTCGTTCTGCCCAGATTGTAGGCTTTTTGTTACCGTGTTAATGGTAGAAGCGGTTACGGACGAAACAATAAAGCCAAGTCTTGCTTTAGGATCGACCGCTTTAATCCACGAGAGGAACGTGGAAACAAACGAAATCCAAGTAACCTTACCTTTCATACCGTGTCTATTCACAACGCCTACAAGAGCTTTTATCTGCGCTTCTGTACCCGTTTTAAGCTCAATATAAGGGTGTAAATCAAGTCGCTTGCAAAGTGCAATAAATTCTTCAAATCTCGGTATTTGTTCTCCCGCGTATTTTTCCGACTTCCAAGAGCCAAAATCAAGTGCTTTTACCTCTTCAAGTGTCATTTCGGCTATATTTCCCGTTCCGTTCGATGTTCTATCAACCGTATTATCGTGCAAAAGTACCGCATAGCCGTCCGAAGTAAAGGAAATATCACACTCAACGCATCGAAAACCTTTCTTCTTTGAAAGCCTATATGCCGCAAGAGTATTTTCGGGTGCTTCCGTGCTATATCCTCTATGATTGACCGATTTCACGGTGGAATTATCATAGATAATGGGTGTTCTTTCTTCTTCGGTTGATAACCTATCATCAATCCAAACGGGACAAGAAGCCCAAGCCATCGGAACAACTCTTGCATCTGTGGGAGACTTCTTTCTTATGGTGCATAAAAGCAAATAATCAAATGTGTTGACTTTTTCAATGTACGGCTTCGCTACGAGCTTTTCTTCAACAATGCCGTAATATATACATATTGCGCTTGTTGCGTGGTCGCCAAAATACACCGAGTTATTACCGTTGGTTTCTTGCAATGATACGTGGTTTTGCGGCAAGCGAGAGTCTACAATCAAAGTGTCTTGAGCGAAAACAAGTGTATCGTCAGCCGTTGAAAACTTCGGATAGCAACTTTCATCGTGCATCGGCGGCAAGAGTGAAGCGAAGCCGCCAAAGGTATTTACTTCGGTTGATAATTTGCCGTCAACATAAATCGGAGAAGAACACACCGCCCAAGCCTTTTTTTCACTTCCCCCGCCAATTCGCAAGGTCGCAAGCAAAATATAATTGTAATCATCAACACGCGCATTGTAAGCCAACGCTACCAGCTTGTTGTTTGCGATATCATAGTAGAAGCAAATTGCCGATGTTGTGATTTCTGATCCCCACGTTACCGTGTTGTTTCCGTTGTTTTCGTGTAAAGATACCCAGCCGTTCGGCAAGCGGTCATTGATAATCAATGTATCGCCGCCAATCGTGAATGTTTTATCAACCGTTGAAATGGACGGATAATTGCCAATAGAAGACGGCAACAGCGTAGCAAGAGCCGTTCTTCCTCTTTTCATCTTCTTCACTTGACTTCTTACAGCTTCACCCGCCGAAGCGTGGGTTTCGCCCTCGTCATCAACGCGAATATCGGTCAATTCCGCATCTGCCGTTGTGCTTCCATCGGGAAGCGCGATAATACTGTCAATTCTTTTTCTTTCCAGCGCAAGAGCGGAATTTGTCTTTCCGTATTCGCTCAAAAGCTGATTGTATACATTGTCTGTCGGATCGGAAATAACCACCGAGGGCGCACCCGCAACGATTTTGTATTTCAGCTCGGTTGACGTTTTCACAGCCGAGCCGTCCACACCCTTAACACCGATAAACAAATGGCACGTTTCCGTCAGCACTTCGGGCGGTACGATGCAAATATCATCGGACGAAAATACTTTTTCATATACTGTCGGATTTTCCGAAGTATAGAACACCGCCGCTCTTGCGTAGCCGTCCCACGTGCTGTCGAAATCAACGTGCAAGCGGACGGTATTCTGATTATTGCAAGCAACCTTCGGCAACACTGTTGCCGAAAGCACTTGATCGTTAGTTATCGCGTGAATAGTTGTCATACTATTCGTTCTCCTTTCTTTAATCGAGTAATACTCCGCGTTCGATAATGCGGTTTCTCATTCCGTTTACTCGGTCACTATCTCCCGCCGTAGCAAGTGCAAACTGTCTGCCGTTGATACCGAGTTCAATAGGTCTGTTTGCCAAATCTTCAATAGCCGCCGCCAGCGCACTAATGTTCATTGACTGCATTGACCTATCAACCGCGCTTTGAATCATCTGCATAACGGTATTTGTACCGCCTATCATTTCGCTTCCCGCTTCGCCGCCGCCTAACAATCTGCCGTTAGCGTGTCCGAAAATAGTTGCGCTGTTCAAAATCATCGGGCTTGTCATTGCCTTGCTGTACCAATCAATGCCCAGCTTCGGAACAGAGGGCGGATCAAGGCTGAATTTGCCTGTAATCTTGAAGTGCGGGAGCTTGATATTCGGGAATTTGATTTTCAGATTATCAAAAAAGCCCTTGATTTTATCAATCGCCGATTTTACCGCATCTTTCGCCGCGTTTATCGGTGTCATAATTGCATTTTTAACACCGTTCCATATTCTCACGGCTGTATTTTTGACCGCGTTAAAAGCGTTGGAAACTGTGTTTTTAATGCCGTTTACTACGTTGGATATTGTGTTTTTGATTCCATTCCAAACGCTGACAACCGTATTTTTGATACCGTTCAAAACGCTTGTAACGGCGGTTTTAACGGCATTCCAAGCGGCTGTTACTGCTGACTTGATAGCGTTCACGGCGGTTGTTACGGCTGATTTAATCGCATTCCACGCGGTAGTTATCGCCGATTTAATCGCGTTCATAACGGTTGTTACCGCCGACTTGATAGCATTCCAAACCGAAGTCACAACAGATTTAACCGCATTTACGGCAGTTGTAACGGCTGACTTGATAGCGTTCCAAGCGGTTGTAAACGCATTTTTGATAGCGTTCAAAATCGGGGATAGGAAATTTTTGATTGCATTCATTACGTTTGTGATGGTGGTTTTCACGGCATTTATCGCCGTTGTTACAGCGTTTTTAATCCACTCCCAAGCCGCAAATACATATTGCTTGCAGTTCTCCCAAATAAAGCGGAAAGGCAAGGTAATGATATTCCAAGCGGCAGAGATGATAGAGCCGATAAACATTATCGCGACTTGTACCGCGTTACAAATGTTATTCCAAATGTTTTTTATCGAATCCCACAATCCTGTGAAGAAATTCACAACAGGCTGTATAACGTTGGTATTCACCCAATCAACAACCGATGTGAATATATTGCAAATCCAATCCCAAGCGGCTTGACAGCCCGATACAATTCCGTCCCATAAGCCTGTAAAGAAGTTTGCAACGGGCTGAATAACATTCGTATTTATCCATTCTCCAATGCCTGTGAAGAGATTGCAAATCCAATCCCAAGCGGTTTTAATGGCATTCCAAATAGCTGTACAAGCGCTGAGAACAGCCGCTTTTATCTGATCCCAATACTCAATAACAAGCACGATAATAGCCACAATTGCCGCTATCGCCGCGACAATCGCAACAATAATCCACGTTATCGGATTCGCCAATATTGCCGAGTTCATCGCCCATTGCGCTATCGTGTAAGCCGTGACAACGATAACCAGCGCACCGAGAGCCGCCGCGACAACTCCGATTACCGCCGCCAATACTTTCATCAGTACGGGGTGTTCTTTCATCCACCCGATAGCACTTACTCCCCAATCGCTAAATTTTTGTACGGCGGGGAGAAGTCCCGAAAGTATTTCATTTTTCATTCCTTGCCAAGCCGTTGTAAGCGGTGCAACTGATTCAGCAAGCTCATTCTGCACAAGCAGAGTTTCGGCGGCAACTTCTTTTTCCTCGGTTAGTGCCCCCGATGCTTCTTCGTACTTATCCGCCGCGCCGCCGTAAAGTTCTGTCAGCGTTTCAGTAATTAGCTGTTGCCGTTCTTGCTCGGTTGAGCATTCCGACAAAGCTAAATTGAAAAAGTCCTCGGCGGTCGTTGCCGATTCTACCGCCTTGTTCCATTCCTCGTTCGCTTTGGTGTTCTTTTTGAGCTTTACCCCGTAGGTCTCGCCCTCTTTTGCGCTCCAGTTAAGAGCATCGGCAAGAACACCCGTGACCGCTCCCGTCTTTGCGGTTTCGTTCGCCGCTTCCGCTAATCCCTCAACGGGCAACGAATCTTGATAACTACCCCAAACACCTTTAGTAATTCGCACCCACGAATTAAGGTCTTTTTGATTATCCGCGAATTTCGCGATAAGGTTTGCGGCTTCTACGGCTCTATCGTCCTCGCCGAAAACCTTGTACAGCTCTTTCCACGTGTTTGTTGCTTGCGCCGTGGAAAAGCCAGCAGTTTCGAACGAGGTTTCAAGCGTTGCCATATCCTGTCGAAGTTCTCGCGTTGCTTCGGGTAATTCCTTGAGCCAGCCGATAAACTCTTTGATTTTACCAATAGCCGCTTGAATAGCTTGTGAAGCTAAATCCGCGATAGCTCCCTTTGCGATTGTAAAACCGCCCGCGCTACCTTCGGCGGCATTTCCCGCATCGTCAAGACTATTGTCGAGCTTGTCAGCTTCTTTGGAAGCATCGGAAAACGCTCTTTTGCTCTGTTTCAGTTCGTCCGATAAATCGTCTATTTCCCTCGCAAGGTCTCTCGCTTCTTTGGAAGTCTTGCCAAACTGCAACACGGCTTCCACATAATCTTTCTTGAGCTTATCGACTTCGCTCTGTTGCTCTTCGATCTTGTCTGTCAGTTGTGCCGTTGCGCTCTTGCTTTCTTTGGCGGCTCGCTTTTGCTCGTCAAGCTCTTTGTTACACTTCGCAATAGCTTGTCTGATTTTTGTTTCGGCTGTTTGAGCGTTCGCGAGCTGTGTTTTTAACTTCGTTACCTCGGCAGAGTTTTCGCCGTATATTTCAACAGCCTTTGCAACCTTTGCCGTCAATGCTTCGGTCTTGCTCTGCGATGCTTTCAACTGACTTTCAAGCAAACTATGCTGTTGCTCAAGAGCTTCAACGGATGCCCCCGTGCTTTTCATTTGCGCTTCATTGAGCTTGAGTTCCGCCCGCAGTTGCCCCATCTCGTCATTTGCCTGTTTGATTGCGCTGTTAAACTCGCCCGTTTCCGCCGTAAATTTTATTTTTGCTTCGTTTTTCGCCATACTTATTTATCACCTCTTTTTCGGGCGATTCTTTTCTCTTTCTCTTTCAAGAACATAATTCAGCCACCCGTCATAGGCGGTTTTGTTCTCAACCACTCCTTGCAAAAAGGAGTAATCCGCATACCAAAATATATCTTCGGGTATTTCAAGAATTAAAACATAATAGGTATAATAATCCTCAATATCCTCTAAAATAAATTCGGGCGGCTTAACTGTCTGCTTCCGCGAGTGTGTTCTTAATTTGAACGGTCTGCGGAAGCCTTCTGTTTTTTTGGGGTTGTCAAAGCCTGTAATGCATCCATAAGAGCTTGTCTATCACAGCCGCACTTCTCAATGAATTCATCTTCCGTCATAAGATTATCGCTATCCAAGTTAGCGCAAACATACGCGGCATAAAGGACTGCCAGCGTATCAAACTCATCTTTACCGCCGTTCGCCATTACCTTTTGACAACGGTCATAAAGTGATTTGTTTTTACTTGCAAGCATCTTAAGACGAATAAACGCAAGTGTCATTTCGCAAGTAGTGCCGTCATAAAATTCGAAAGTGTATTTTGTAGCAAGTGCCATTTTATCCATTTTTCATTCTCCTTTGTTGAATAAAGGGGTGTTATCGTTTGACAACACCCCCGTTTTATTATTCAGTGGTGTTCTTTGCCTTTTTGGTGTCCTTGACTTCTTCCACGAGGGGAGCGACTTTAATAATCTCGTCATAACGCTCTTTGGAAATTACAAGTATTTTACCAACCTTATAGTATTCGCCACTGTACTTATCTCTGAATTTCTTTATAACCTTTACTTTCATTTCAAAGTCTCCTTTCGATTATGCCGTTGTAACCGACTGTACAAGTTCGGGAGTGAACGCGCTCATCCACTGCGCCGCTATATCCTCGTCCACCTCACTTGCAAGAGCTTCATACAGACCGTTGCCAAACTCATCGGGCATAACCGATGCTGTTATTTCAAGCTCTGCAACTTCTTCCGCGCCGTTCTCAATCTTGCGAACAACACCCGTTTCCATAATGCAATTAGGATATGCCTTGTATTTTTCTTCGCCGTCCTCGTCATTTACGTGCATAACCGCGCCGAAGCTCTCGTGAACAGAGTTCTTGCCGTATGCCTTTACGCCCTTAATAAGCGTGTCAAGATTCATTCCGTAAAACTCCGTATAAACTTCCCACGGAATATGCGCCGTGATTTTCAAAGAGCCATTGCCCGTACCCTTAACAATCTTCTTGACAACGATACCGCGACAAGACTTTGTGATAACTTTGGATTCCATTTCCTCCTCGCAAGAGCCTACGCAATTTACGCTCTGATACTCGGTCTTGTTCTTGAATTTAATACCGAGCTTGTCGAGTTCAAAATCCGAAAAAACTCCGTTTGTCATTTTTCTATACTCCTTTTTCAAAATTATTTGTTAGTTTACCGATACATCTTTCGATGATTTCATCTTTGACGGCTTCGCCGCCCTCTTCAAAGAAACGCTGATTTCCTACGTGCCGCCTTGTATTTGTTCCATCATTGGGGAAGTACAAATATTGATACCTTTTCGTTGTGGTGACCGCTACGGCTAAATTAGTGTTGATACTCTGTAATGATTTGCTTGTCTTCGCGGCTGGTGCTTTGCCTTTCCAAGACTTACCCGACACGGGAATAAGCCGTTGTATCGACTCTTGAATAAGTGCGCCGCCTTGATTGTGTAACACGTTATTGATAGTGGCTTCCACATCGCCTTGATACTCTTTCATTGCCGATTGCAGTTTTTCAAATTCGGCAACGCTCATTTGTATAAAGCCCGTCTTGCTCATTTTCTCGCTCTCACGAAATGTAATGTCAGCATTTCAACAACAATGTTTGTATTCGGCTTCATTATGTAGTTGTAGTCCCCGTCTTCGCTGGCAAATCTCAAGCCGTGGATAGCTTCCATTTTCTCTATCACCTCAAGGTCAACTCCCTCGGGGACAAAGTTCTCACGCACAATGTGAACATCGTACCCGTCAGCATATCCCGTTTTATTGCCCGTTGTTCTGAATTTAGTGCGGTTGAAAACGATATAATCCCATACGGTTTCCTTTACTTCTTCGCTGTCAACCATTCCGTAAAATACTCGCGGATCAATCGTTTCAAGCTGATTTTTGATATCATCAAGTATCAATCTTTCGCACCCCCTCTAAATACAGCCACATTTCCGTCCGTGTCTTATCCACATAAGAAACATCGTACAAATAGCCGCCGATAACCGCTTTGCACTTGTTATCCACTCCGTCAAAATATCGTGTTCGCACTTTAAGCGTAAGCGCAAAGCCCATTTGCTCCGCGAAGTCAATATCTTGTTCGCGCCTTGAAGCTTCTTCAAATGCCAGCTTTACAACAAAATCCATATCGTCAAGAGCGGAAACATTTTGCTTTGCGTTAAAGTCCGTCCGTCTCGGCTTCTCTCGGTATACCGAAATAATGCCGTCATTGTATTTACTGAATTTTGTTTTATTCATCGGCTTCCCCGCTTTCAAGGTACTGCGTGACTTCGTGCTTTGCTCTCACTTGTGCTATCATCTTTGAATAGTTGTCTTCCCACTCGTTCAAAGCGTGATTCCACTCATAAAGGCAATAAGCAAGGAACAGCGTATTCTCCGCGCCGCCAACGCTAAAATCAAAATCGTTATCGGTTATCCCCAGCCTGTGAATAAGGTCGGGGATAGCCGAATTGATAATGTTGTTCAACCTTGCGGCGGTTTCCTCATCTTCCCAAGTGATGTTCAGCTTGCCTTTGACTTGCTTATAAAGTGTCTCTGTCATTGCTCATCACCTCACAAGATAAGGCTCACGCGGTTATTTCGGTGTTCTTAACTGTGATATAAGCGGGTTCAAGACCGCTAATATCAAGGTAAAGAGCGGAAGTGTTGTCGAACGCTCTGCCCGCGCCGTACTGCTTAATCTTAAAGACTCTCTGATCTTCAAGGAATTTGTATTCATCGGAATACTCAATTACGCCGTTCTTCGTGCCGCCCATACCGAGGAAATACTCTTCGGGCAGGAACATAACAGCTTTACCATCGTCAAGAGCGTTGGAAACATAAACATCGGTTGCGAACGGGAAAAGATTGTTCACATACGCGCCGCTTGCGTTAAGCACGGTCGTTGCGGGCATAACCTTTGTGAGATAGTCAGTCATATTGCAAACAAGAGCAACTTTGCTAAACTTTCTCTTTTTGCCCGCTTCGGTCGTTGCCATCTTTGCGACAAGTGCGCCGTAGGTTGCGGGAGTGAAGTCCTTAACAACTTCAAGAGCCTTGTCGGGATATCCCGTAGTGGACGAATAGGAAACACCCTCGTGAATATCCTTGATAAGTCCGATAGGCTCGTCCTTGCCAGAGCCGCCAATAATAGCAAGCTCAAGACCGCTCATTATTGCTTCTGCAAGTACAGTGCGGATATAGCCGTCAAGGAATACAGGACCGAGGTCAAGCATACCAAGCTCAATAACCGCATAAGCGGAAAGCTTATTTTGATTGATGTCAACAACCTTGAAAGAAGAAGTAATCTCTTTCGTAATCTCGGCTGTGATAGTTCCCCATACTGCGTTCTGTGCGCTGTGGTCGTTCAATATCCACTTTGTGATATAGCCTACGTGCTGGAAGTTAATCGCCTTGAGAAGCGGATACTCTTCCTTGAGATTCTTGTAAACGTCCTCAATAATCGTGGTAGGCATAAGGTCTTCTTCGTTATCGCTACCGATAATAGCGGTAAATGCCTGTTTGGGATTAGCACTCTTGAGAGCGGTGATAACCTTCTGATACCACTTTGTTTCGTTGCTGGTGAGCTGTCTGTAGCCACGCTGTGCCAATACTGCGGCATCGTGAGTATCTTGAAGCTCCTCAAAATCTGCCTTTACCTCTGCGGCAATAGAGTTGTGGAAACTCTCCCACGCGCTCTGAATTGCCTTTTCGTCACCGCTCTTCATAGCGGCAACAATTTCGTTGATGCTCTGCTTTTCATCTGCAAACTTTCTCATTTCTTTTTTCTCCTTTACATTTTTAGAATTGCGTTAAATAATGCGCTGATACTTTGTTCAGCTTTTTGTTTGTTTTCTTCGCCGTCCTCTTCATCATCGGTCGGCTCGTCTTCTTCGGTATCATCGGAGCTTTCATCGTCCGTGGTTTCTTCCTCGTCCGTGTTTCCGCTCTCGGTGTCCGTGGTGCTGTCCGTGGTTT
Organism: Clostridia bacterium; assembly: GCA_045591865.1. Taxonomy (GTDB): domain Bacteria; phylum Bacillota; class Clostridia; order UMGS1883; family UMGS1883; genus UMGS1883. The sequence goes on along the minus strand of JAZNTQ010000112.1, from coordinate 10,971 downwards.
CGTCCTCATCAGTGTTCGGCTTCTCGTCCTCGTCAGCTTCCTTTGTGTCGGCTTCTTGCTTGTGCTTTTTGAGAATGTCGATTACACACATAAACGCGCTTTGACTTGCGTTTGCGTTCTTGCTTTCTTCAATCGCTGTTGCAAAACCGTATTCAAGGGCTTCTTCGGGAGATATGTAAGTTTCTCCGTCCAATAGATTCTTGATTTCTTCCTCGGTTAGTTTGGAGTTTTCAACGTATGCCGCTACGCATAACTGCGTGATTTTGTCAAGGTCATCTGCCGCTTTTCGCAGTTCTTTAGCGTTGCCCCACGTTTCAACCCAAGCGTTATGCACCATAAGTGCCGAAGCCTTTTTCATAATTCTTTCATCGCCCGCCATAAATATGACGGAAGCAACAGAGCAAACAAGACTATCGGCAATAGTTCTTACTTTCGCTTTGTGTGCCTTGAGCGCGTTGTAAATAGCAACACCGCATTTTACTTCGCCGCCATAGCTTGACAAGTGAACATCAATACGGTCAACGTCAGCCCCCGCTATTTGAGAGATAATCGAATGTTCCGACACATCACCGTCAAACCACGGATTAGAAGTTATTTCGCCGAAGATATACACGTCAAGCGCGTTCCCGTTCTTCTCCAAAGAGTAAAACTTTTCGCTCATCTTTCCCATTCATACTCACCCCCTTTCTCACCCGATAAAACTCTTTCAGCAAGTTCATAGTTTTTGGTTATAAAATGACTTGTACTGAATTTGGTGTTAAGAGGTTTCAGCTTAACTCTCGGTCTCAATTCGTCAATGCTTGTAAGTCCCGATGCAATAGCCTTATCCGCTTTGTCGGCAACGTCCAAGATATCAACGTACTTGATACAAGAAGTGTCAACCTCAATGTAGCAACCTTTTTCCCACTCTTCGTATGTGTAATACTTGCGGGTAAATTCTTCGCTTAACATATCAGCCAACGGATCAATGCAAATCGACAAATACACTTTGACAATCTCGTCCATATTGGTTATATTGCCGTACATCATTGTTAGAGGAATCTTGAAAGCCTGTGCGGTTGTTTCAAAAATCTCTTTTCGTAAAGCGATAATGTCGCTTGAGTTTGTCGGTGTTGCCGTTGAAAATTCTTCAAGCGTTTGCCCCTTGTACTGCTGATATACCGCGTTTTCGGTTTCGATAAATGCCCTCAACTGCTCTTGAAGCATCTTCTTGTAATCCTCGTTGAATGCCGTATCGCCCGATTGCGCTCGCTCGTGTATCAACTTGTACTTCTTGCCGTTGGTGCGCTTGAAGCTCGCCATAGCAAGTCCCATAAGTTCGCTATACTTATCGCCGAGCAAGTCTACAAGTCTTCGCGTGTGCTCGTTGTCGAGCTTGAAACGGAATACATCGCCCGCCTTGTGCTTGCCCCTCAACGATTGCCCGTCAATCGTTATGTTCTCATAAACAAACTCTTTAAGCGGCTTTGTTTCATCACAAGAGAAATTGTCCGCGCAATACAACATATCATCGTGCTTTACTACCAGCACTTCACCGTCATAATAGTACCGCTCAATAAACTTGTTTATAAATTGGCTTGAATTTTCGTTGTGATTCGGTGATACATTCAAACGGTAATATAGCTTGCCCTTGACTTCTTCGCCGTTTTCGTATGTCTTTATCTCGCATTTACTCAAGGTATTTGCGATATACGATATAGCGATATGCAATGCCATTTCACGGAAAGCCGTTTCGCTCATTACTTTGCTAATCACGGCGGCAAACTCGGCATTTGTCATTTTCTTTTCAAGAAAGCTAAACAGATTAAATCTTCTTCCCATACTCTCCCTCCTTTCACAAAAGCATTATTTCCACGGGTGGAATATCAAAAGTTTCGGGCAATTCATCTTCCAATATCACGGCATTTACAAAAGCCATAAATCCGTCTGTTTTTCGGCTCTTCGGCTCAATCTTGCCGTACTTGAAATTGTTATTCGGTGCTGGCTCTAACTTCGTATTGCGCGTAAACCAGCGCATTAAAGAATCATCGCCCCAAACGATTTTATTACCGATAAACATAGAGCTTATTTTTTGCACTACTTGCATAACGTCGGACGGGCGCACAAGTTTAACTTCCTTTTCGTTCGCATCGTAACCAGCATCGCGCAAGGCTCTTGACAATACCGTGTATCTATAACTATCAATACCAACTTTTTCAATGAAGTAATTGCTCTGTTGTGCCTTTATCCAATCCGCTATAACTTTCGGGTTTATCTCCACATCGTCAATAATCGTCAAATAGCCTTTTTCAACTGCTTCGTGCAACGGGTATTTTATTCGGTGCTTATCGTTTGAAGCTGTGCAAAACCAGCTATGATGAATCCCGTAATATTGCTCTTTATCCTTGAACAGCAAAAACGCCGATACAAAGTCGGTTGTTTTGGAAAAGTCAATGCCGCATACGCAAGACCGCCCCTTTAAGTCGGGGATAGCTCCGTTTGTTTTCAAGATGTTTTCCCAGCTCGTAACCTCTGCATCTTTGTTACCTTGCGGTATGTTCATTCGCTTTGTCATAAATGCGTTATTGATAACGGGATCGAGCATATAATCGGCATACTCCTTTTCCATTTCCTCACGCAAGTTCGGCAAGTACGGCAAAGACGGGTTTGCCTTTTCCCACATTTCGGGGTTATGCACTTCGTCTTCGCTGTCGAGCTTACAGATAAACGGCAAAAATCCGTTGTCGGGGATTTCCCCCGTCAGTATCATTTCGCTTTTATTTATAAGCTGGTCGAGAGGTCCTTCGCGTACGTCTCCGTTGGTCGATATGTAAGTACGGCGCGGGTGCGGTTTTTTTCCTAATCCCGTTGTAAATACTTTGATATTCTCCCAATCTTCATAAGCGTGTATCTCGTCAAAGTCTACTTTTCCGCTTCGCAAGCTGTCTTTGCCTTTTGCGTTGTTCGTCCTATACTTGATTTTGGAACGCGTTTTTATATTCTGTATTTCGGTTTTATTCCAACGGAAATGCTTCTTGAATAGCTTTATATGTTTAGGATTTTCAAGAATGTTGTATATCTCATCGAATGAGGTTTTTGCCTGATCTTCACTGTTCGCACAAATATCAATATCATAATAGGCAACACCGTTAGTTTCAGTGAGCAGACAAAAATCCTCAAACGAGAGATAACCATTTTTCCCGCCGCCGCGCCCCATAAGCCCGAACAGTTCGTCCCATCGCGGCGAGCCGTTTGGCTTGAAAACGCAGTTATGTAGAATAAAACAAAATACTTCCCACGGGAACAAATTGAAAGGAAAATATTTTTGATATGATAAATACTTTTCGATTTGGATTTCGTTATAGCGTAAATCCTCTGTCTCAAAGCATTTTTTTACGTGTTGAATTAAAAGCTTTTGCCATTTGCAAGAATTGATTTTGCCGCTTTCGATTATGTCAATATACTCTTGCACTCGTGCGGGGATTGGTGTTTTACAACTCATCATCCTCACCGTCTGTCGGCTGTGGTATTACGAGCTTTGCCCGCGATGTTACATTCAAGCACAATTCATTTGCACTTGTTACGCACTGACGGAATGCTTTATCTTGCGCCGCCTGTGTCGCGGTTATCTCGCGCATATCCGCTTCTTTGTCTTGCAACTTCTTTTTTAATTGCTTTGTAAATTCCAAATACAAATCCCTTGATATAACATATCGCCCGAGCGCATCAACATCGAGTTCGGTGAATATCCCGAGCGGTACAAGCAACGCGGATATTTCGTAAAATTTTTCTTTTTGCTTTGCCGTCAGATAATCGGGCGGCTCTACATCAACAAACGGCACTTGCAATTCGCTTTCTTTGCGTTCGTCATACTCTTTTTGTGATAGATGCTTTTTCCCTTTTGCCTTTATCAGATCAACAGGCTCTCTCGGTCTGCCCGCCATTTGCTCACCGCCTTTCTAAAGTTTATTTGGGGAGAATTTTTTATCTTGTCTTTTTCCCCTCCCGTTTTTCGTTCCCCTTTTCAAAAAGGGGTTATACCCCCGCGGGGGGAGTTTACCAGCGTTCTTCGTTGGTAAACTTGTCTTTCCTTTGCCATTCTCCTAATTTATCGTGTACATTATTGTGGCATTGGTTACAAAGTGGCACAAGATTGCGCTGTTTGTTCCCCTTGCTATCAATATAATACTTACTTAATGCAAGAGCTGGCTGTTGTCTTACTTCGTTCACGTGATGTACGCAAACGGCTTCGGTATAGTTTCCATTCTTCAAACACTCTTGGCATTCGTTGTGTAGCTCTTCTAATACTTCAAGCCGTAGCTCTTTCCAATCCTCTGTGAAATAGAATTGCTCTATCTTGTCCGCCGCTATCAATCTCTTTATATATACAGCAAGCGGAATATCTCTTGGTATTCTCATTACGCTATATTCATTCCCGCGCGCTCTATTCTATCTTTAGCCAACCGATAGTATGTCTTGTCTTTCTCTATCCCGACGAATCGCCTGTTCGTATTCACACTCGCAACTCCTGTCGAGCCACTACCCATACAGTTATCAAGCACCGTGTCGCGCTCGTCAGTATATGTCTTTATCAGATATTCAAGCAGAGCAACAGGCTTTTGTGTTGGGTGTATGTTCTCTGCATCCTTGCTATATTCAAGAAGGTGTTTCGGATAGTTCGTGTATTTTTGTTCACTCGCCCCCGCCAAGCCTTTGCGATATAACTCACTATCTTTTGCTTTCTTGTTGCGCTTTATCGGTTTTTCAAGTTTCTTCAATCCCTGTGGCTTGTACTTTGGTGTTTTCTTGTAGAATACGCATATATCCTCTATACACCGCATTGGCTGATACCTTGCATAAGAAAAGCCCGTTACATTAGCTTTCTTCCAATACCAACAATATCTAAATTGTTTAAGGTTGCTATGTATAAGTTTCGTTGTAAACGGTTGCGCCGAAAACAACACTATCGCACCATTTTCTTTGGTCACCCTGTCATAATGCGCCCACAACGGCTCAAAAGGAATAATGCTATCCCATCGACAATCCGTTGTGCCGTATGGCAAATCGCACAGCACCATATCAACGCTTTTTGTGGGAATCTCTTTCATAACCTCTAAACAATCACCGTTAAATAACTTCAAGCAACATCAACTCTTTCTTTGGTATATTTCAATGTCCGCTCTCAATCTCTTTTTCCGCCGTTTGTTTATCTCTTCCGCTTTTTTCTGTTTCCTTGCGATATACTCTTTTTCGGTGTTGATATATTTATCTATGTCCGCAAGATTTTTGTTATAAATAACTTCGGAAAGAGCGTTCGCACTCCATACCTCAATTCGGTATCCTTTCACAAACGCCCTTTTGCTTTTTCTCGCGCTCGATGTTATCATCAGCACCTTTTTTGTTTTGGTATCGATCAAAGCAAATGTGTTGTATTTTGCCATTCCGTTTCTCTCCCTTGATAAAAAAACGGCGGCATATTACAATAGACCTTTCTATCGTAATTATACCGCTGTCTTATATAGTTTTGATTTATAAACATATACAATCATATACAATCGTATACAATTTGTATCAATTTATGATGCCGTCAAGATCGCTCAAAGCGTTTCCGTGAATGGTCGTAGCGTTGCTGTAACACATTCCCCTCTCTGCCGCCACATCATAAAGTGTCTGTCCCTGTACATATACCCTGTGAAGCACATCATATTTTGCTTCGGGCAATCGTTCTATCGTGCGAATAATTTCCGCCCTCTTGCCCTTCAAGGCTTCGACCTCTGCAATAATATCATCTGCCGACAATCCCAACTCTTCCATTTGCTTTTTCTCAAAAGCCTTGTTTTTGAGTTGAGTATCAATCTTTTTTATCTGCTTCAAATAGTCTTTCGCCGTCATTCCACTACCTCCACTTCATCCAGCTTGCATATTACAAGCGATCTTCCGTGCCTTGTGTCCAGCAATTCGGCTTGATAGAAGAAGCCATTTTCATTCTTGCGGAGAATGCAAGCCGTAAGCCTGTATATCTCCGCGTTATCCTTATAGCTCACTATTTTATTGAGATTCCTTTTTACTTCCTCAATCTTCATTTTCTCCCCCTCTCACCTTATTTCATCCGTCCAATTTTGCCATTTTGACGAGTTCAACCAAGTCATAAAATTTTCGAGCATCAAGTTTATACTTTTTCTTAATACGTTTTAAGTGATAATAAATAGTGTTTCGATGATAGTGAGCCGCACGAGCGGTTTTTGAAAAGTCCATATTGTTATCGGCAAACGCTAATATTACGTTCTTTTCAGCTTCGTTCATTCTCGCCGCCCCTCTGGGTTGTTTCGGTATTCAGAAATTCCCGAATTGATTCACGCGCTTTCTTCTTTTGTTCCTCGGTCATATCGAAAGTGTCCATAAACGGCTTTATGAATATATAAAGCAGTGCCGCCACTTCCTCAACGCTCATTTCCTTAATTGCTTCATAGTTTGTCATTTTCCTGTTTGCCATTTTTTGCGCCCCTCTCTTTCAATGTTTTTTGTTAAGTCGCTTTCGCTTTATCACTTGCGAACGCTTCGGCTGATACTTTGCGCTTCCCGTCTTGCGTTCTTGCTTTTCCGTTTGCATTATGTCTTTGAGCGAGTAATAAGGTTTATAATCAAACATCAATTTCCCTCTCTTTCAAAGCCTTTTCTGCTTCCTCTTTTGTGAGGAATATATCTTTTGCGCTATAAGAAGCGTTATCTCCGTCATAATCGTACAAATGCACTTGTACGCTATTTGAATGAATAGTAATTGCGTGGCATTCGCCTTTGAATATTTTTGTGAAGGATATATAATACACCGTATCACCCACCTTACAAGGCGGTACGATTACACCGTGTTCACGAAGATAATGAGCTATATTTGCTGTGCTTGTTTCTTCACCATTTATAGCTTCGTCTATCAACTCTATCAACCTATCACGCATCTGCTTCACCGCCTTTCACACAGTCAATAGGCACAAATCTTTTTCTGTTGTTTGCATAATATACAACGGCAAAAGGCTTTACACATTCACCCGCAAATCGTATGCAATCATTTCCGTATTCGTCTTCATTGTATGTTGCCGAAAGTCTTGTTGTAAGGTACGTTGTGCCGACATATACACCGTCAAATTCCTTTTTAATGACCTTGAATTTATCTACTGTTACATCGGTAAATTCGCTCCAAGGTATTGAATTTATTTCATTCTTTTCCGTGTCAAAATATACAATCTCTTTGCAAGGAATATCGTCATCAAGACCGTGAAACTGATCGAAAAAAGGCGCACAATCCATAACGCTTATACCGCCTTTTATTCTTTCCGCATAAGCTGTGCAATGCACTTTATTTCCTATTTTCATTCCTCGCTCCCTTCTACCTTCGGGACGGCTTCAAGCAAGCAGTCCGCACAAAGCTCGTTACCCTCGTATTCGTATAGCGTTCCTTCCTCGCCGCACTCATCGCAATAGAAGTGCTCAACCTCTTTGCGCCCGCAATAAACACAGTGTTCGCAACCTACGCAATCATTTTCAATTTGTTTCATAATCATTTTTCCTTTCTTGCTAACAAAACGACACATTAACCGCCGAGTGATTTCTTGAGCCGTTCCATTCTCTCTCTTATATCTTCATCGTCTGCCGCCGTTTTTGTCGGCTTTTTCGTCTCGCTTTCCCATCGGCTGATAACATCTCTTTCAAGTGCCGCCCGCGGTTTTACCGCCTTTGTCCCTTTAGCAACAGCCGCACTTATGAAATCATCAGCATCAAAAGAGCCGTTTTCGCTTTTCGGTTTGTTGGCACTATATCCGTTTCGCTCCCAATTTCTCACGGCGGCTTTCCAATCTTTCATTTTGTTTTTACCAACGCACCAGCCATTTGACTTATAATAATCAATAAACCTTTGAGCATCTACGTTGTTTTTTCTTTCAACGCAATATGCTTTTACTTCTTCGAGAGAGGGCGGAACAAAACGCTTGCGTTTTGGCTCTTCACCAGCAATATTAAATGTAATATTACTTGTATTATTCTTACTTGTATTATTATCTTTTAACTTTTCTTCAATAGGGCTATCAACTTTTGTTTGACGGGTATTTAACTTTTCTTCAATAGGGTTATTAACTATTGTTATATACCTCTTGTCAATTTCTTTGCTACCCTCTTTATATGACAACTCGATTTTTATATAGCCGCGTTCCGACAACGCACTAATCCATTTTGATATGCTTGTTTTAGAAACTCCGTATAATTCAGCAAAGTATCTGTTTTCAGCCCAACAATAGCCCCTTTCGTTGCACAGAGCGGTTATTTCGCCGTAAAGTAATTTTGCGTTCGGCGGTAAACTTTTGTCATAGCGTACATTGGCTGGAATTATTGCATAGTATGATTTCTTATCTTCCATCGTCTTCACACCTTTTCAAAAACCATAATAAATTCGCCGCTCGTTCTCTTGTCTGCGTTTGCGCCAAATCCGTTTCCGCTTGTTTCAATAAACAATTCATCTATTTTGACAAAGCCATTTTTTACAATAGCGTTTTCGTGGAAGGTTTTCACATCGATCTCTTTGCCTCGTCTAATATGATTTTTGATGTTAAGTATAAACAATCCCCCGTCTTTAACGAGATGCGACAAATGAGAATAAATGCGCTCGTGTTTTTCCACGTACTCATAGCCCCATTGCATTTTCCCTGTGTTTCCGTCAGCAAGCGTTCTGCCGAGACAATGCGTATATGTATTTCGCTTTGTTCCGTCCTTTGCTTCGTGGTGGTCTGCCATCCTGTTGCCGTATGTCGGGCTTGTGCAAATTGCATCAAAATATCCGCTCGGATATTCCAAAAATTCCGCATCAGCGTTTGTTATGAAATCGCATCGATAAATATTGTCGTTTATCCATTCGGGTTCAATCTCATTTGCATAAATTTCTCCCGAAAAGCCGTATTCCTTTACAAGACCGATTTTTCCTGTTCCCGCAAAAGGGTCGAGTACCTTTTCTCTGTTTCTCAAAAGATCAGCAAAAACCGATATAAAACTATCTGTATACTTCGCTGGATGTCTAATTTTCATTGTTTCCCCCTTAAGGTAAAAAGCGTACCGTATGGAAATGTTGGCGGCACTTCCATACAATACGCCCGTGATAACAATATTCCGTTTACCGTGTAACGATACCGCCAACATCGTTATCACACAGGAATATTATACCAAAATAGTTTTGAATTGTCAATATATTCTGTCATTTGTTTACAATTCTTTTACAATGCTCAATTATATCTTCCCCGTGGTTAAAGGAAAGCAACTGTCCCCACTCGCCACGGAAGAAGCGTTCAAGCCGTGCCATTTTGCAGTAATCGCGCTTTCTTATCACCGCTTTATAATCCTTGACGGCTTGCCGAAGAATAGCGGCGCGGAGCTTATCGTGGTTATACATCTGTTCGCGCATATTCCCTGTATATCTCTTCCTGTTCAGCCCTTGCCGCTTGCGTTTCCGCTGTTGCTCTCAACTCGGGATATTTTTCTTGAAGTTTGCGCCTTGTTCTGCTTACCGTTTCAAAGTGCGGATATTTACAGCACTTTGCCTGTTGGAGAAAATCAGCCAAGGTTACACAGTGTGCAAAGGTTGTGTTGCGATCCTGTCGCTCCGCTTCAAATTCAAGGACACGCAACCAAAGCAAATAATCATCTCCCCGCGTTTCGGGGACGAATTCGAGAAAAGCTTTCACAACTTTCGTTGTGCTATTCAAATCCATTTTCAAGCTCCTTTCCAGCTTCAAATTCCGTATAAATTTTCATAAAGTCTTCAAGCTCCATAGTTACAAGGATGTTGCAATAATTCTTCTTGTGAAAAACTGCGGGTAATCTACCTTCGCCGCCAGCTTTTGCATCCCTTTTCGCTTGTGCCATCCAATCGTAAAGGTACATTTTCTCTTGAGCCTTTGCTTCAATATGCAAATAAGGTAATCCCACTACATCGGAAGCATCGCCCGTGTTTCCGCAATATTGAGCTGTTCTGCGAGCTTCATCGTAACCAAACTCTCGGAGCTTCCTTGCGAGTGTTCTTTCAAATCCCGCTCCTTTTCGCTTACTGTTAATCTTCCGCTTGCGCTTTTCAGCCACTTATATCACCGTCCCGTGCTCCCGAAGCCGCCGTTACCTCTCTCGGTATCTTCCAAACTATCAACCAGTTCAAGCCCTGGCGTTATGATAGGCAAGATAACAAGCTGGCTGATTTTATCGCCCGCATTCACCTTGTAATCATAGCCGCTATTGTTGTAGAGCTTTACTTTTATACTTCCTGTATAGCCAACATCAATAACACCTTCGCTTGTTATGCCGTGCTTTACGTTCAAGCCGCTTTTGCTCTTGAGAAATCCAACCGTTTTGAATACTTCGGGAAAAAGCCCCGTGTTCAAGTAAATCGCTGGCAATTCAATGTGAACGCCCGTGTCAAACACCGCGCTTTCTTTTGCGGGCACAATCTGCGCTTTTCTCGCGTAGAGGTCAAGCCCCGCATCTGTCGGGTGTGCTCTTGTGGGCATAATCGCCCCATCATCAAGTTTAATTTTCATTTTCTGATCTCCTTTCAAAACGGTAAGTTATCATCATCGTTTGAAAGCTCTTCAAACTGCGGTACGCCCGCTTCGGCTGTCGGCGTGTTGTTATCGGATTTGCTGTCAACGAAATATGCTTCATCAACTACAAGCTCCGTTGCAAATCTCTTGTTGCCGTTGTTGTCCGTCCAGCTTCTCGTCTGAATTGCTCCCGTTACACAAATTGAAGAGCCTTTGCCGAAATACTTTGTAATAAATTCCGCTGTGTTTCTCCACGCTACACAGTTGATGAAGTCCGTTTCTTCGCGGTTTGCTTTGCGCGTTACGGCTACCGTGAACGAACACACGGAAACGCCGCTTGTAGTTGTCTTGAGTTCTACATCGGCGGTAAGTCTGCCGCCTAAAATACTTTTGTTGAAATTTAAGTTTGCCACTTCTTTTTTCT
>JAZNTQ010000111.1:0-8089 GCA_045591865.1 Clostridia bacterium | reverse complement strand
GCAGGGCGTTCAGGTGATGACGATGAGAAGAAAATCGCTTCTGACCAGAATTGAAATGCCCGAGGTTTCCTTAAAATCCACCGCAGGCTATGAGGCGAGAACAATTCCGTCTTCGGGATATTATCTGAAAGATGAGGATAGTGCAGAGGTTCAAACGTCGTTATTTGATGAATAATGCAATTTTTCTCCATCCTGATAAGAATGGGAGAAAGTAGTGCAGAACGCGTAAACTGAGCCCGAAGGGGTTACCCGAAGCTGTACAAAGGTACAGCGAGAGGCGAAGTTTGCGCGGAGCAAAACGCATAAAATCTGAAATTCGCTGTGGCGAATTTCTACACTAAAAATTAAAAGGCACGTTGATAAATGGTCCGATAAAAACATATATGCTTACTAATTTGCGTTTTGTGCTCGGTGCTACTTTATCACATTCTCGAGGTTAACTATGATTTATTTTGATAACTCTGCGACAACTCCGCCTGCAGCGGAGGTCGTTGAAACCATAACTGAATATATGAAAACGAGCTTTGGCAATCCTTCAAGCCGTCACGCACTGGGACTTGAGGCGGAAAAGCTTGTCTCTGATGCGCGCAGAAAGGTTGCAGCAGCACTTTCTGTTACTCCTGATGAAATCTATTTCACATCAGGCGGTACACAGAGTGACAATATCGCAATACTCGGCGCGGCAAACATCAAAAAGGGCAAGCGCATTATTACAACTTCTGTTGAGCATCCTGCAGTGCTTGAAACGATGAAACACCTTGAAAATCAAGGTTTTGACGTTGTGAGAATAAAGCCTCAAAAAGACGGCACAGTAAAACTAACCGATATTTTAGATGCCATCACTCCCGACACGATTCTCGTTTCCGTGATGCACGTGAATAATGAGACGGGCGCGGTAATGCCCGTCCATAAAATCGCCTCTGCACTTAAAAGAATTGCTCCGCGCGCACTCTTCCACGTTGACGCAGTGCAGTCATTCGGTCACATCGCAATAAAGCCTGCGGCGTGGGGAGTTGACCTTCTTTCCGTAAGCAGTCACAAAATCCATGGACCGAAAGGAATAGGCGCACTCTATATCAAAAAGGGCACAACGCTTAAGCCTACAGTTTTCGGCGGAGGTCAGGAGAAAAATATCGTAAGCGGCACGGAAAACGTCGGCGCGATAGTTGGCTTCGGCAAGGCATCGGAGCTTATAAATCTTGCTGACTGTGAAAAAGTGCTCGAAATAAAAAACTATCTTAAGGAGAATCTTCTTAAGATAGAAGGAAGCGTTCATAACGGCGGCAGTGCCGACGAAAGCCCCTATATATTAAACATTTCGTTTGGCAAAATCCGTTCTGAAATAATGCTTAATGCTCTTTCAAATGAGGGCATCTATGTTTCAAGCGGCTCCGCCTGTGCGCAGGGTGCTCACGCGAGCCACGTTCTTCTTGAGATGGACGCTCCTCTCCCCGACAGCGCAATCCGCTTCAGCCTTTCAAGGTACAACACGCTGGACGAGGCAAAGATTGTGGTGGACAAAGTCGTGGAAATTGCAAAAAACATACAAGTTTAGGTGAAAAATATGAAAGAAATTATTCTTGTAAAATATGGAGAAATCATCCTCAAGGGTCTTAACAGAAGCAAATTTGAGGATATGCTTATCCGCAACATAAAAAAGGTTGTCGGAAAGCAGAATATCGCGTCAATAAGGAAGGCCCAGGCAGTTATCTACATCGAGCCTGCCCAGACTACCGACGCGGATGCACTCATTGAAAAGATGCGCAAGGTTTTCGGCATTATCTTTATTGCCAAGGCAGGCGTTTTTCCAAAAGATATGGATGCAATCCTCTCCGAGGGTGCAGACTATGTTATCGACGCGCTCTACGGCGCATCTTCGTTCAAGGTCGAGGCAAAAAGAAGTGACAAAAAGTTTCCTCTTAAGTCGCCTGAAATCAGTCGCGAAATGGGCGGTGCAATCCTTTCAAGACTTCATAAATTAAAGGTAGATGTGCTAAATCCCGAAGTTACCGTAAGGGTTGAAATCCGTGAAAACGAGGCATATGTTTATACAACAGGTGCAAGATGCGAGGGTCCCGGCGGTATGCCGACGGGCAGCAGCGGAAAGGCTACAATTCTCCTTTCAGGCGGTATCGACAGCCCCGTTGCGGCGTGGATGATTGCAAAGCGAGGCGTGGAGCTTGATGCGGTGCACTTCTTCTCACCGCCCTACACAAGCGAGCGCGCAAAGGAAAAGGTAATCGAGCTTGCAAGAATTGTGGCAGGATACACAGGCAGATTCAACCTTTATATAGTGCCCTTCACCGAGCAGCAGCTTGCCATCCGCGACAACTGCCCCGAAGACCATCTCACTCTCATTATGCGCAGAATGATGATGATGACCGCAGAGCGAATTGCACTTCGTAACAATTCACTCGCACTTATCACGGGCGAAAGTCTCGGTCAGGTTGCAAGCCAGACTATTCAGGCACTCGGCGTTACAAACGAGGTTATGACAACTATTCCCGTCTTCCGTCCGCTTATAGGTATGGATAAGGACGAAATTGTAACTATCGCAAGAAAAATCGGCACTTTTGACACATCTATTCTTCCCTATGAGGATTGCTGCACAGTATTTACTCCCAAGCATCCCACAACGAAGCCAACTCTTGAGAAAATTATGGAAAGCCAGAGTAAAATTGATATGGAATATTGGGTTAACAAGGCAGTTGAGGAAACTGACTGGGTGCTTATTGAACCAAAAATGTGATAAATCAGCCACTCATGTTTGGGGACAGGTCAATTTTTGTTGCACCTTCGGATTACAAAAATGTCCCCGTCCCCCATACCACCCTCAACAACAAACCCCAAACAAAAAGGATTTGCATATTAATGTACGAACAAGTAATTTCCAAACTAATTGAAAATAATATCACGATTGCGACTGCTGAAAGCTGTACGGGAGGTTCATTAGGCAAAATTATCACCTCCTTTTCGGGCGTCAGCGCAATTTACGGATACGGGTTTATCACCTATGCCAACGAGGCAAAGGAAAAAATCCTTGGCGTATCACACGAAACGCTTGAAAAATTTGGGGCAGTTTCTCCAGAGTGCGCACGCGAAATGGCGCTCGGCGCACGAAAAGTCGCAAAAAGCGACATCGCAGTAAGCGTCACGGGGATTGCAGGACCGGGCGGAGGCACTCCCGAAAAGCCGGTCGGTCTTGTGTATATTGCATTTGCAGATGAGCACGGTGCAGACGTAAGAAAGCTCAATCTTTCAGGCACGCGCGAGGAGATAAGAGAACAGACCTGCGACGAAGTTTTTAAGTTAATTAAAGAAAACCTATTGACAAATTAAAAAATCCGTTCTATAATAAGAACAGATGTTCGCATAGGAAAGGGTTGATATATATGTCTAATGAAAAGAAAGAAGCTCTCGCGCTTGCTATGGCGCAGATTGAAAAGCAGTTTGGCAAAGGCTCTGTAATGCGTCTTGGCGAAAGTGCTCATTATAATGTAGACTCTATCCCCACAGGCGCACTCTCCCTTGATATTGCGCTTGGTATCGGTGGTGTGCCCAAGGGCAGGATTATTGAGATTTACGGACCTGAATCAAGCGGTAAGACTACTATCGCCCTTCACATAATTGCCGAGGCGCAGAAGCGTGGCGGCGAGGCGGCATTTATAGATGCCGAGCACGCGCTTGACCCTACATATGCCCAGGCGCTTGGCGTGGATGTTGACTCACTCGTTGTGTCGCAGCCCGATACAGGAGAGCAGGCGCTTGAAATCACAGAGTCACTCGTGCGCAGCGGCGCGATTGACGTAATCGTTGTCGACTCTGTTGCCGCACTCGTTCCAAAGGCGGAAATTGACGGTGAAATGGGTGACAGCCACGTAGGTGTTCAGGCAAGGCTTATGAGTCAGGCACTTCGTAAGCTGGCAGGCGTTGTAAATAAGAGCAACACAATTTGCATCTTCATAAATCAGCTCCGTGAAAAAATTGGCGTTATGTACGGAAACCCCGAAACAACCGCAGGCGGTCGTGCGCTTAAGTTCTACGCATCTGTGCGTATGGATGTGCGCAGAGTGGAAACTCTTAAAAACGGCAGCGAATTTATCGGCAATCGCACAAGAGTTAAGATTGTTAAAAATAAGGTTGCTCCTCCATTCCGCGAGGCAGAATTTGATATGATGTACGGAAAGGGTATTTCAAGAGAGGGCAATATACTCGACGTTGCGACAAATCTTGAAATCATCAAAAAAGGCGGCTCGTGGTTCAGCTATAACGAGGAAAGACTCGGTCAGGGACGCGAAAACGTAAAGCAGTATCTTATTGAAAACCCCGAATTTACAGACTCTATTGAAAATCAAATACGCCAGAAATTAGGTATGCCCCTTTTAGAGAAGTGATAAAGCAATATAAAAAGGAAGTTTCAAAAATGAAACTTCCTTTTTTTATTCGTTAGATTAAATCCCAGAACAAATCTGTAAACTCTGCAGGGTTTTCTATAGACAAATCCGCAATCAGCATTGCCTGATTATAAAGGAGTTTTCCAAGCTTTGCACACTTATCCTTGTCAAGCTGCCACATATCAAGGAGCATATAAAACGCCTTGTGAGCGGGATTGAGTTCAAGGACTCTCTGTGCCTTGATGTCGGGGTGGTCACCTGGGATTGTCGCAAAGTATTTTTCCATCTCGAGCGATACCTCGCCATCTGTTGTAAGGCACACGGGGTGAGATTTTAACTTATTTGAAAGACGTACTGCTGTAACCTTCCCTTCAAGAGCGTCACGAAGATAATCAAGCATTACCTGATTTTCCTCCTGCTTCATAGCAATATCGCTCTTTTCCTCTTCGGTTTCAATACCGAGTTCTTTGTCGTTTATGCTCTTAAACTGCTTTCCATCAATCTCGCCAAGCATATTTACTACAAACTCGTCAACCTCGTCGGTCATATAAAGGATAGAATAGCCCTTGTCTTTAATCTGCTCTGTCTGGGGAAGATTATCAATTTTATTAACCGATTCACCGCAGGCGTAGTAGATATATTTCTGGTCCTCGGGCATTGTTTCAACATATCTTTCGAGGGTAACAAGCTTCTTTTCTCCTGATGTATAGTAGAGGATAAGGTCTTTGAGTAATTCTCTGTGCGCACCGTAGTCCGCCACGATACCATACTTTAGCTGAAGCCCAAAGCTCTGCCAGAACTTTTCATAGTTTTCGGGGTCGTTATTAAGAAGCTTTTTAAGCTCCTGCTTGATTTTCTTTTCGATATTGTTTTTGATAGCGCCAAGCTGTCTGTCGTGCTGAAGCATTTCACGGGAAATATTAAGCGACAAATCCTGCGAATCAACAACGCCCTTCACAAAGCGGAAATGCTCGGGAATTAAATCCTCACAGCTATCCATAATCATAACGCCTGACGAATAAAGCTCAAGTCCTTTGCGGTATTCCTTGGTATAGTATCCCATTGGAGTGCTTGACGGAACGAAAAGAAGAGCCTTGTAGGAGAAGCTTCCCTCAACGTCTGCGCGGATTGTGAGCGCAGGGTCTTCGTGGTCGAAGAACTTCTCCTTATAGAAGCGATTAAGCTCTTCCTCACTTGCCTCGTCCTTGCTTCTCTGCCAGAGGGGTACCATGCTATTTACTGTCTCTTCCTCGATATACTTCTCAAATTCGGGCTTGTCCGAGTCGGGCTTTTCAATCTTTCTTGATTTCTCGATATCCATTTTGATGGGATAGCGGATGTAATCAGAGTATTTTTTGATAAGACCGCGGAGCATATACGTTTCAAGATAATCGCTGTAGCGCTCGTCCTCGGTGTCTTCCTTGAGCTTTATATAAATATCCGTACCGCGATTTTCCTTTTCCGCCTCGGTGATAGTGTAACCGTCCGCACCGTTTGACTCCCATGAGAACGCTTTGTCACTGCCGAATGCCTTTGTAATTACAACAACCTTTTCAGCTACCATAAAAGCACTGTAAAAGCCTACGCCAAACTGACCGATAATATCAATATCGTCCTGCTTTTCCATATCGGTCTTGAAGTCGAGCGAACCGCTTTTCGCGATTGTGCCGAGGTTTTTCTCAAGCTCCTCCTCGCTCATACCGATACCGTTGTCGCTCACCTTGATAGTGCGGGTATTTTTGTCAACTGATACCTTTATAAAAAGGTCTTCACGGCTTACGCCCTTTGCCCCCTCGGTGATTGACTTGTAGCAAAGCTTATCAAGTGCGTCAGAGGAATTGGAGATAATTTCGCGAAGGAAAATTTCCTTGTGCGTATAAATTGAGTTAATCATCATGTTGAGAAGCTTTTTTGATTCTGCTTTGAACTGCTTTTTAGCCATTATAAAACTTCCTTTCGATTATAAAGCAATAATTAGCACTCTAAAGTTTAGAGTGCTAATATAGATTACCACTATTAAGGTAAAAAGTCAATAGTTTCTTGTTTGGGGACAGGTCGTTTTTGTTACGCCTGCGGCTTACAAAAGCTTCTCGCTGTGGCTTTGTCACGGCTCGGCTCTGACAGTTCACCGAACTGTCATTCACTACCTCGCCGCCGCTTCGCTACCCCGTCCCCGTTGCTTCTTTCCAGTTACATTTTTTATTCTGTATTTTTGCCAAATCCGCTGACTTTTCCGTTCTCGATAGCTGTAAATAGTCTCGTCTTAAATCCCGGATTTTCGCGTTCAAGCTCTTTTATAAGATTTTTTGCATATTCCCTCTTTGTGCGCTTGTCCTCGGGACACTTATTTTGCACAATGGGAAGATTGTACCTCTTTGCAAAACCCGAAATATAGTTTTCGGGGGTATAAATCATCGGGCGAATCAACGTGATGTCCTTTCGGTCAAGATAAGTAACGGGCGAAAAGCAGTTTATCCTGCCCTCATATATTAAGGAAAGCATAAATGTGTCAAGCGCGTCATCATTATGATGACCGAGCGCCACCTTGTGACTCCCCAGCTCAAGTGCCGCATCGTGAAGTGCACCGCGTCTCATCTTCGCACAAAGTGAACAGGGATTGCTTTCTTTTCTTATATTAAAAAGGATTTCGGCAATATCGGTCTGCTTCAGCACATATTCTACACCCAATTCCTCGCAAAGCTTTGCTACGGGCGAAAAATCCATCCCGAATCCCATATCAAGCGTTACTGCAGAGAGAGTAAATTTATTCGGGTAAAAATCCCGCAATTTTGAAAGGCCGCACAGGAGCGCCAAAGAGTCCTTCCCTCCCGACACGCCCACAGTTATATGGTCGCCCTCATTTATCATTTTGTATTCATCCACGCCGCGGCGCAGATAACTTAAAAGTTTTTGCATATGTTTTGTTCCTTTATTCTTTGTTTCTTCAATTATACAACAAAAATTTATTAAGTTCAACACACTATTTTTTAATTTGCCACAAGAGAAAACAAGAGATAAAAAGAGAAAACGAGAGAAAATAAGAGAGAGCGCATTGTAAATTAAATTATTTTTAAAAATGTGTTGACAATTTCTTCAATCTGTATTACAATTACTCTTGCTGAAAAAAGAAACTATTATTTTTTAGGAGGAAACCACATGAAGACCACTATGGAAAAAGCAGGTCAGGTTCAGAGAAAATGGTACATTATCGATGCAACCGATAAGAGTGTTGGTCGTGTTGCTGCACAGGCTGCAAGCATCCTTCGCGGTAAGGAAAAAGTTACTTACACTCCCCACGTTGATTGCGGCGATCATGTAATCGTTCTCAACTGTGACAAGGCAGTATTTACAGGAAACAAGCTTCTTCAGAAGAATTACTATCGTCATACAGGTTGGATTGGCGGTCTTAAGACTGTTAGTGCAAAGGATATGATGGAAAAGAATTCTGACAGAGCTATGTATCTTGCAATCAAGGGTATGCTTCCCGCTACAACAATCGGCAGAAGCGCTCTTACAAGACTCAGAGTTTACAAGGGTAGCGAACACAACCACGAGGCTCAGCAGCCCGAGGTTTGGACTCGCGACATTAAATAAGGGAGGGTGAATTAAATGGCAATCACACAGTATTTCGGAACAGGTAGAAGAAAGAAGTCTGTTGCTCGTGTTCGCCTCGTTCCCGGTAAAGGCGAAATCAC
>JAZNTQ010000110.1:0-4435 GCA_045591865.1 Clostridia bacterium | reverse complement strand
TTTTTAATCCGAAGCCAGCTTTTATTTTAGAATATGTTGACATACTATTTGTGTTGCATTTGAATATTTTCTTTATGTAACATAAGTGTGTATAAAGTCAGCTTGCGCTTTACACATACAACCCGCCCGAAGCTCCGCGGAACACTGTCTGCTGACACAGCCTTCCGTTTCATAGCGTTAACAGACACTCAAGTTGCCTGTCTTTAATATATCTATAATCAAACAACTTTACAACTTCGGTTGTGGTGGTTACATAACTGTTTTCTATATTATTTAACATCCAAATCATACGGTTAACAGCTTTTTTTAGTCATCCATTGTTCATACATTTTGCACTATGTTGTACAATGCAGATGTTGATATAAAAACAGCACAGACGGGATTAGGGCATTCGGACGTTTCTGTGACGCTAAGTATATACACGCATCTTGCCGAAAAACAGAAAAAGCGCAGCATTGATAAGCTGAATGATTATGTCAAAAATGAGATAAAAACAGATAATAACATTTCATAACCGTCAGTCAAAAGTCAGTCAAAACACAAAAACTCCAAAAATAAGTTAAAATACAAAAACCGCTTAACCCTAATGGTTAAGCGGTTTTCAGTTGGAGGCGCCACCCAGATTTGAACTGGGGAATAAAGGCTTTGCAGGCCTCTGCCTTACCACTTGGCTATGGCGCCATATTACAAAAGACGCATACTAAGCGTCTTTTGTGTTTGGAGCGGAAGACGAGATTCGAACTCGCGACGTTCACCTTGGCAAGGTGACGCTCTACCACTGAGCCACTCCCGCATAAATGGTGCCTTCGACTGGAATCGAACCAGTGACACATGGATTTTCAGTCCATTGCTCTACCAACTGAGCTACAAAGGCAAATTGGCGACCCGGAAGGGGCTCGAACCCTCGACCTCCAGCGTGACAGGCTGGCGTTCTAACCAACTGAACTACCGGGCCAAAATGGTGGGAACAATAGGGCTCGAACCTATGACCCTCTGCTTGTAAGGCAGATGCTCTCCCAGCTGAGCTATGCTCCCATTTGGCTGTCAACAGTGCTGACAACGTTAGTTATTATAACAAAAGCGTTTGTGATTGTCAAGGCTTTTTTGAAAAAAATTTTAATTTTTCCAGGCAGTATTATAATTGTGCTTATATGAAACAATATATGAATGAAAAATGAATTTTGTGAGCAAAATTCGATATATTTTTCATATAGATTGACTTTATGGCAGTTTTGTGGTAAAATTTATGCGGATAAATTTGGTTTCACTCTTGCAGATAGTGAGGTTATATACAATGAAGAAAAAGAGAAAGAACAGGGGCGCAGTCCGCTTCTTGAAGACAACGCTTGTTACGCTTGTTTTGCTATTTGCGGCAGTCAGCGGAATTTACTGCGCGAAGCTTTATACAACTCCATACACAAACATTTCCGAGTTCTTTACTGCGGGCACCTTGCAGGAGGTAAGGATATCAAAGGAAAAGTGTAACATACTTATAATGGGTACAGATAAGGACGGCCTTCGTACAGATGTTATGATGCTTGCGCAGATAGACCCTGAGAATAAAAGCGCAGTTGTTATGAGTATTCCACGAGATACAAGGGTTAAATATGCGGGAAGAAACCGTAAGATAACAGAGGTTCATTCCGTAGGCATGAGAAACGGAAAGCACGGAAGCGAGGCTTCAATTATAGCTGTTAAGGAGCTTACGGGAATTCCGATACATCACTTTGTGAAAGTCAATTTTGATGCCTTTAATGATTGTATTGACGAGCTTGGCGGAGTAGAGTTCAATGTTCCGCAGAGAATGAAATATAAAGACCCCTATCAGGACCTTGACATAGACCTTTATCCGGGAATGCAGACGCTTGACGGTGACAAGGCGGAAGACCTTGTAAGATTCCGTCGGTATAAGGGGGGAGACCTTGACAGAATCAAGGTTCAGCAGGATTTTATACACGCTATCGCCGAGCAGAAGCTTCAGATGAAGTATATAGGCAAGATTGACGATATATATGAAATTATTTCCGACAATATGGAAACCTCAATGACTCCTGCAGACCTTGTTCAGTGCGCAATGGAGCTTCTTTCAGTTGGTACAGAGAATATAAAGACAGTAACAATGCCCGGAAATCCCAAGGATATTGGCGGCGGCTCCTATGTAATTCCCGATTATAATGGTATTTTGGAGGTTCGCGAAACATCCTTTGGATATGACAGGGAAGGAAACGAAATAATACGATAAAAAATAAAAAAAATACTTGCATTAGAAGTTATAAAACGATATAATAGTAACGATATGCAAAAGCGTATAAGGAGATAATTCCAATGGCAGAGAATATTAATGTAAAAATTACTATGCAGGGTGGCGGCGAAATAGAGCTCGAGCTTTATCCCGAAATCGCTCCTGAAACAGTAGCTAATTTCAAATCCCTTGTGGAGCAGGGCTTTTATAATGGGCTTACCTTCCACAGAATTATAAAGGGATTTATGATTCAGGGCGGCGACCCTCTTGGAAACGGTATGGGTGGCAGCGATAAGACAATAAAGGGCGAATTTATGGCAAATGGTTTTAATAACCCCTTAAAGCACACGCGCGGCGTTATTTCAATGGCTCGCAGCCAGATGCCTAACAGTGCTTCAAGCCAGTTCTTTATTATGCACGACGATGCTCCTCATCTTGACGGAAGCTATGCAGCCTTCGGCAAGGTTACAAAGGGTATTGAAATAGTTGACGAAATAGCAGATACTCCTGTTGGCTGGGACGGACAGTCTCCCAAGGTTACCCCTGTTATTGAAAAGATGGAATTAATATAAGCTATTAAATAATTTTATTATTTATATATTTTTTAAACACGAAAGGATGTTTTAAAATGGCAGTAAAAGTTGCAATTAACGGTTTTGGTCGTATCGGACGTCTTGCATTCCGTCAGATGTTCGGCGCAGAAGGTTACGAGGTTGTTGCTATCAACGATCTTACAGATGCAAAGATGCTTGCACACCTTCTTAAGTATGACTCTTCACAGGGCAGATACGATGGTCACACAGTTGAAGCTGGTGAGGACAGCATCACAGTTGATGGTAAGGAAATCAAAATCTATGCTATCAAAGACGCAAAGGAATGCCCCTGGGGTGCTCTTGATGTAGACGTTGTTCTCGAGTGCACAGGCTTCTATTGCTCAAAGGACAAAGCACAGGCTCATATCGATGCAGGTGCAAAGAAGGTTGTTATTTCTGCTCCCGCAGGCAATGACCTTAAGACAATCGTATTCAGCGTAAACGAAAACACACTTACAAAGGAAGATACAATCATTTCTGCAGCTTCTTGTACAACAAACTGTCTTGCTCCTATGGCAAAGACTCTTAACGATTACGCTCCCATCCAGTCAGGTATCATGGCTACAATCCATGCTTACACAGGCGACCAGATGATTCTTGACGGTCCTCACAGAAAGGGCGACTTCCGTCGTGCTCGTGCAGGCGCTGTTAACATCGTTCCCAACTCAACAGGTGCTGCAAAGGCTATCGGTCTTGTAATTCCCGTGCTTAACGGTAAGCTTATCGGTGCTGCACAGCGTGTTCCTGTTCCCACAGGTTCTACAACTATCCTTACAGCAGTTGTTAAGGGTAAGGACGTAACAAAGGAAGGCATCAACGCAGCTATGAAGAAAGCCTCAAGTGCTTCATTTGGTTACAACGAAGACGAAATCGTATCTTCTGATATCATCGGTATCACATATGGTTCACTCTTCGATGCTACACAGACAATGGTAGCTCCTATCGGTGAAGATCTTTACCAGGTACAGGTTGTTTCATGGTATGACAACGAAAACTCTTACACAAGCCAGATGGTTCGTACAATCAAGTACTTCGCTGAACTTGCATAAGAATAAAAACATAAATACCGCTTGCAAATTGCAAGCGGTATTTTTTTATTGCACAGTTTGGAGACGGGGCACTTTTTGTGCAATGAAAGTGCTTGTAAAAAAGAGAGTAAGTTATTCTATTGGATATCTTACTCTCTTTTAGTAACGGAGTGAGGACTTCAGGGATGCAATCACTTTGTGATTGCCCTGCTTGTCCACCCAAACGCTTTGCGTTTCGGTACCGGACTACGCATCAATAAAAAGGTACCCGTTTGAAACATAGGTTTTCTGTTTCACTACCGTTCACATTAAACCTTGTTTCTGCACAGCCCTGCACCCTCGCTCCATCTGCCACCGGCAGCGCTCGGGCTCGGTTCCCGTCGGGGTTCGAGTCCCCAAAGACCGCACCAAAACAAAAAACGAGAACACCTTGGAGGTATCCTCGTTTTCGTTTTGGTGGGCCTTCAGGGACTCGAACCCCGGACCGACCGGTTATGAGCCGGTTGCTCTAACCAACTGAGCTAAAAGCCCTTATATGGTGACCCGTACGAGATTTGAACTCGTGTTACCGC
>JAZNTQ010000109.1:0-3421 GCA_045591865.1 Clostridia bacterium | reverse complement strand
TCTGATAAAGAAACAGTAGGGGATGCACTCAAGGAATATAATCTTATAGACGGCGAGGAAGGTTCTTACGGTCTTTACGTTAAATTCGTAAATGGTATCAAGGCAGACTATGATGAAAATCAGACCTACTGGGCATTTTGTAAAGGCTCCAAGCCGATGAGCACAGGTGTTGATGTGACAAAGCTTGAAGACGGTGCACATTATGAACTTGTGTACACAAAATAACCTATTGACATATAATTCTATGAGTGGTATACTTAATCTAATTAAGAAACCGTTGAGACAGAGAAAAGTCAGTCAACAGTTCTAAGAGCGAGCGGATTACGGTGTGAGTTCCGCAGAACTGCCTGAGTAATATGGACTGTCGAGGGCAGCGTTAAATGCGCTGACGTAAGGCTTGCGTTATAAGTCGGGGATATGTAGGTATCTCGCACGAGGCTTCATCGCCTTATATTATTTTGTTTTACCTACGCCCTTGATATGACGCATATCAAGGGCATTTCTATTAAATAGTAAAGGAGCAGTACTATGAAAAGTTACAGAGAATTTGAAAATTATCTTAAAGAATATCCGACCCCTGACGGATATTTCGGAGAATACGGCGGTTCTTATCAGGATAAAGAGCTTATCGAGGCTTTTAAGGAAGCAGACGATGCTTATGAGGCCATTTGCCACAGTGCACAGTTTATCAATGAGCTTCGCAGAATTCGTAAGGAATTTCAGGGAAGACCTACACCCGTGTATCACTGTGAAAGACTTTCCAAAATTTTTGGAAATTGCCAGATTTACTTAAAGCGCGAAGACCTTAACCACACAGGTGCACATAAGCTTAATCATTGTATGGGTGAGGGACTTCTTGCAAAATATATGGGCAAGAAGAAAATTATCGCAGAAACAGGCGCGGGTCAGCACGGTGTTGCAATAGCGACTGCAGCGGCATACTTCGGTATGGAATGTGACGTCTATATGGGCGAGGTTGATATTGCAAAGCAGCATCCCAACGTAATCCGTATGAAGATGCTTGGCGCAAATGTTATTCCCGTAACACACGGTCTTAAGACTCTTAAGGAAGCCTGCGATGCAGCATTTGAAGCTTATCTCAAGGAGTATAAGACTGCAATATATTGCATAGGTACAGCGGCAGGTCCTCATCCGTTCCCTAAAATGGTAAGAGATTTTCAGGCAATTATTGGTATAGAAGCAAGAGAGCAGTTCCTTGAAATGACAGGCATTATGCCCGACGCAATTTGTGCTTGCGTAGGCGGTGGTTCAAACTCGCTTGGTATGTTCACACCTTTCCTTGCAGACCCTGTTGAAATATATGGCGTCGAGCCTCTCGGAAGGGGCAGCGGAGTAGGTGACCACGCGGCTACAATGGCATATGGTACAAAAGGTATTATACACGGCTATTCAAGCTATGTTCTTCAGGACGAAAACGGTGAGCCTCTCCCCGTATATTCAATCGCAAGCGGTCTTGACTACCCGGGCGTAGGACCCGAGCATGCACATCTTCGTGACCTTGGCAGAGTTCATTACGAAACAGTTTCTGACGAGGAAGCTATGGAAGCATTTTTCCTTCTTTCAAGATATGAAGGTATTATTCCTGCAATTGAAAGTGCACACGCTGTTGCATACGCTATCCGCTATGCAAAGGAGCATAAGAGTGGCTCAATCCTCGTATCACTTTCAGGCAGAGGCGATAAGGATATCGACTACGTTTACGAAAACTACGGTTGCGGCGAAAAATTCAAGCTTGATTATGATGTAAAGTAAAAATGAAACAGGGTATCGGTTGATACCCTGTTTTCTATTGCACTAAATTGTTTCTGCATATCTTACGGCTTCCATAGCATCTTTAGCATATTTGTCTGCACCTATAGAATCCGCATATTCCTGTGTAAGTACTGCACCGCCTACAATTACCTTGCAGAAAGGTGCTTCTTTTCGAAGTAACTTTATAGTTTCCTCCATAGCAGGAACGGTTGTTGTCATAAGTGCACTCAAGCTTACGAGAGGAGCTCTTTTTTCTTTTACCTTTTCCACGATTGTTTCAGGGGCAACATTTTTGCCGAGGTCATAAACGCGAAAACCGTAGTTTTCAAGAAGAAGCTTTACGATGTTTTTTCCTATATCGTGAATATCTCCCTTAACAGTTGCAATTACAACACTGCATTTGTCAGTAGCATTACTTCCCGACATTACGCTTTTTATTTCTTCAAAAGCCGCCTTTGCCGCCTCTGCACTCATAAGGAGCTGGGGAAGATAGACTGTCTTTTTTTCAAAACCTTCACCCACAATATTAAGTGCAGGGATAATCTCATTTTCCACTATTAAAAGAGGAGATGTATCCTTAAGAAGTTCCTTTGTAATTGTCGCTGCCTGCTCACGAAGTCCTTTTATAATAGCCTTCTGAAGTGCAGAGCCATCCACGTCGGAATTAGAAGTCGGGGAAGAAACCAAAGTAGTAGTTTCTCTTACAGTTTCAGAAAAAGCTATATAATCTGCACAGTTTTCATCAAGCCCCGTAAGAGCGCAGAAGGAGTAGTAAGCCTTCATCATTTCTGCTGAATACGGATTCATAATGGCAGCAGAAAGACCGCACTTCATAGCGAGCGAGAAAAAGGTACTGTTGATTGCATCGCGGTGGGGAAGCCCGAAGGAAACGTTTGAAACGCCGAGCGATGTATGAGTACCAAGCTTCTCTTTAATCATAGCTACCGCGCGAAGAGTTTCCTTTGCGGCATCAGGCTCTGCGCTGATTGTAAGAGTAAGGGGGTCAAAGACGATATCCTTTTTTTCAATGCCATATTTTTTAGCTTCGGCAAGTATCTTTTCAGCAATAGCAAACCTTCCCTCGGCAGTTTCGGGAATACCGCTTTCATCAAGCGTTAAAGCAACAATAACGCCGCCGTATTTTCTCGCGAGCGGAAAGACTGCATCCATGCTCTCTTTCTTTCCATTGACCGAATTTATCATCGCCTTGCCGTTGTATCTGCGCAGCGCCCCCTCCATAGCAGATGTGTCTGCAGTATCAATCTGTAAGGGGAGATCAGTAACTGCCTGAAGCTCGCAAACCGCCTCTTTAAGCATCTGTGCTTCGTCAATTTCGGGAAGACCGACATTCACGTCAAGAACATCAGCTCCCTTTTCCTGTTGAGCGATACCCTCATTTAAGATATAATCTATATCATTATTTTTAAGAGCTTCCTTAAATCTTTTCTTACCCGTAGGATTTATTCTTTCACCGATAAGAACTGGTTTTTTATCGAATTCCACACTGTGTGTGTATGAAGAAACACAGGTTATTTCCTTCTTTTCAACCGGTAAAGGAGTGATGGATGAAGCCTTTTTAACAAGTGCAGATATATATTCGGGTGTTGTTCCGCAACAGCCGCCTGCAATTCTCACACCCTTTTTAATA
>JAZNTQ010000108.1:0-6598 GCA_045591865.1 Clostridia bacterium | reverse complement strand
CTGCTTGGCTCACAGGGCGACAGGGCCACGACCGACTTTGATGTCCATTATGCAGGCTAAAAAGATCCCCCTCATCGCTAACGGCGCTAAGAAAAAGGATATTCTCGACAAAGCTTTCTTTGGTCCTATCACACCTTACGTTCCGGCATCAATCCTTCAGTTACATCCTGATGTAACAGTAATCTGCGACAAGGACGCTTATCCCTTTTAATGGCTTGATAAAGCAGCGCAGAACACAAAACGCGCAGACGTCGCCCTGATATAATTAAACAAAAAAGGAAAATCGCAATTGCGATTTTCCTTTTTATTATTATCTTATATCTTCCACTACTTTTTCAGGAGCTTCTAAAAGCTGCTCGGGGTTAGCGAGTATTCTTTTAAGCTTGCGGAATGCAGTTGCATAGTAGTGACCGTCACAGATTCTGTCATCGCACATAATTGTGAAATCAATCACGCGGCGTTTTTTCGTTTCTCCGTTCTTATCAATGTAATATTCTGTACGCTTTGCGCCCATTGCAATAAACATAGGCAAATTACCAAAATCATACAGATGATGGAAAACGGGAGGCATACCGAGTGAGCCCATATTTGTTATAAAGAGCGAGCCGTGGAAAGGAGAAAGCTTCGTAAGAAATCTGGGGAGGAGTCCAAAATAATCAAGGAACTTGAGGAATGAAACCGTTGCACGAAGAATAATTCTGGGAAACTTCATAAGCCATCTCACAGCGAAGTCCATATTGTTATGGTCGCCTTCGGCCTTATTTTTTTCAATCTCGCTGTTAAGATTGTTATAAACATCCTGCAAAGTATCACCTGGAGTAGCCTCAAGCTTAACAATGGTTTCGGGAGCATTAAGTTTCATCTGCTTTTTAATAACCATACAAATCTCAATACCGTTACGGGCATAGACTCTTTGCCCGCGTATAAATCTGTTTACGCCGGGAAGCTGTGAAACAAGACGTATGTACGCCGCCATAAAAATATGTATTATACCCAGCGATTCCATGCCGCTTACTCTCTGCTCACAGATAAGACTTTCTATTTTATCAATATCAATAGTAGCGGAAAAGCTATTTGCAGCTCCTATTCTGTTGGACATAATAAAAGGAGATACCGCGTCCATAGGCATACCGCTTTTAATTCTTCTTCCTTCTCTTTTTTTCATACTGGTAACACCCCATTCTATTACATTTTATCACAAAATACATCAAAATTCAAGAAAAAGTAATAATCTGTTCATATGTTTTTTTAATTATAAAATATTTACTTTAATATAATAATATGTTATAATTATTTTGTTTGAGGAGGGTACACTATGTTTGTTTCAAATGATATTAAATATATAGGCGTAAATGATCACGAGATAGATTTATTTGAAGGGCAGTACGCTGTGCCAAATGGTATGTCATATAACTCATACGCAATAATAGATGAGAAAATTGCCATAATGGATAGTGTTGACGCCCGATTTACAGACGAATGGCTTAAAAATATTAAAAATGCTCTTGGCGAAAGAACGCCAGATTACCTTGTCGTTCAGCATATGGAGCCTGACCACTCTGCAAATATAGTAAGCTTTGTAAATACTTATCCTGACGCGAAAATTGTTTCCTCGGCGAAGGCTTTTGCGATGATGAAGCAGTTTTTCGGAATAGATTTTAATGATAAACAGATAGTAGTAGAAGAGGGTGACACGCTTTCTCTCGGAACCCATACTCTTAGATTCATAACCGCTCCGATGGTGCATTGGCCCGAAGTAATCGTTACCTACGACGAAAAGGACAAGGTTCTCTTCTCTGCGGATGGATTTGGAAAGTTCGGTGCTCTTGACAAAGAGGAGGACTGGGCGTGTGAGGCAAGGCGTTACTATATAGGTATCGTCGGGAAATATGGCGCACAGGTGCAGGCACTTCTTAAAAAGGCAGCTACACTTGATGTTGAAACGATCTGTCCTCTGCACGGCCCTGTACTTCGCGAAAACCTTGGCTACTATATAAATCTTTATGATATATGGTCAAGCTACAAAACCGAAAGCGAAGGCATCGTAATCGCCTATACATCAGTTTACGGAAATACGAAAAAGGTAGTATCACTTCTTGCCGAAAAACTTGAAGAAAGAGGCGAGAAGGTAGTGATAAATGATCTTGCGCGCTGTGATATGGCAGAAGCTGTTGAGGATGCTTTCCGCTACGGGAAAATTGTACTTGCCACAACAACTTATAACAACGATATATTCCCGTTTATGCGCGAATTTATAAATCATCTGACAGAGCGCAATTTCCAGAATAAAACCGTTGCGCTTATTGAGAATGGTTCATGGGCACCGAATGCGGCAAAGACTATGAGAGCAATGCTTGAAAAGAGCAAAAATCTCGCCTTTACCGATACTGCAGTTAAGGTTATGTCAGCACTTGATAATGAAAGTCTTTCGCAGCTTGATGCGCTTGCAGAAGAACTTTGTAAATAATTAAATTGAGGAGGAAAATATTATGAAAAAGTATGTATGCGACGTTTGCGGTTGGGTTTATGATGAGGAACTCGGCTCTCCCGAAAATGGTATTGAAGCAGGTACAAAATTTGAAGATTTGCCCGAAGATTTTGTTTGCCCCCTTTGTGGCGTAGGCAAGGATATGTTCAGCGAAGAGTAATCACAAAATATGGTAAGCGGCGTTCACATTGTGAAAAATAATCCCTATGTAAACGCCGCTTATTCTACAGTATTTTACATAAAGGACTGTTTATTATGCAAATGGTATTACTTACAGCGCTCGGCGTTGGCGGAGCAACTGTCATTGGTGCGGTAATCGGCTTTTTGTTTAAGTCTGTATCGCATAAATTTTCAGATATTGTTCTTTCTTTCGCGGCAGGAATAATGCTTTCGGCAGCAGTTTTAGGACTCATAGTTCCATCCCTTGAATACGGTGGAAAATATGGGATTTTAATAACTGTTGCAGGAATTTTTGTAGGCGCACTATGTCTTAATATAGTGGACAAATTAGTTCCCCATCTTCACAAACTTGTGGGTGCGGATATTGAAGAGCATAATAATGCTGATTTAAGCAAGGTCCTTCTTTTTGTTATGGCGATTGCTATACATAACCTTCCTGAAGGTATTGCAGCAGGTGTAGGCTTTGGCTCGGGCGATGTTTCGCAGGCGCTTCTTATTGCAGGCGGTATTGCTCTCCAGAATATCCCCGAGGGTATGGTAATTATTGCCCCGATGCTTGCGGCAGGTGTCACGCCGTCAAAAACCTTTATCTGCGCTATGCTCACAGGATTGGTGGAAGTAATAGGAACACTGATTGGATACTTTGCAGTAAGTGTTTCAACAGTTATTCTTCCGTTTGCGCTCGCATTTGCAGGCGGAACAATGCTTTATGTAATAAGTGACGAAATGATTCCCGAAACACACGCGCATGGTAACGAGCGCGGAGCAACCTATGCTCTTTTGGTAGGATTTTGCGTTATGCTCATAAGTGACGTTCTTTTAGGATGAGAAGGTGTAAAAATGCACGCTCACGACTCTTTTGAAAAAGTGAATAAAATAGCAAGCCTCGTAAAAGAGCAGGGCGGCAGAGCTTATGCAGTTGGTGGATTTGTGCGCGACAGACTTCTCGGTATTGAGAATAAGGATATCGACATAGAGGTGCACGGAATTTCTCCCGAGACACTTGAAAAAATTTTAGACAGTGTCGGCACGCGTATTGAAATTGGCAAAAGCTTTGGTGTTTACAGTCTTTGCGGCACAAATATAGATATTGCTATGCCTCGCAGAGAAACTCCGACAGGAACAGGGCACCGTGATTTCAAAATAGATGTAGAGCCTTTTATAGGAACGGAAAATGCAGCAAAAAGACGTGACTTTACGATAAATGCCATTATGCAGGATATACTTACTGGGGAGATAGTTGACCATTTTGGCGGACAGAAGGATTTGAAAGATGGTATCCTTCGCCACGTTAACGATTCTTCCTTTGCGCAGGACCCCTTAAGAGTGCTTCGGGCGGCACAGTTTGCAGCCAGATTTAATCTCTCGGCAGCACCCGAAACACTTGCCCTCTGCAGAGGCATTGATATAGGGATGTTATCATCGGAAAGAGTTATGGAGGAACTGAAAAAAGCTCTTCTTAAGGCGGCAAAGCCGTCTCTCTTTTTTGAGTCTCTGCGCTCTATGAATAAGCTTTCGCCTTGGTTTAGCGAGGTGGAGAAGCTTATAGGAGTGCCCCAAAGCACTATTTATCACAAAGAGGGCGATGTTTATACCCACACGATGATGGTGCTTGATGAGGCAGCAAAAATGCGCCATACTGCCCAGGAGCCTCTTTACTTTATGCTCTCGGCGCTGGTGCATGATTTTGGAAAAATTACCGCTACAAATTTTTATAATGGAAATTATCACGCCACAGGGCACGAGGAAGCAGGCGTGTTTATAGCTGGGGGATTTTTGCGCAGAATCACAAGCGAAAATGCCCTCATAAGCTACGTCCTCAATATGACGGAGCTTCATACAAAACCGCGCATACTTGCCGACGATAATTCGTCTATAAAAGCATCAAATAAAATGTTTGATGCTTCAAAAAATCCGCGGGACCTTATTAAGCTCTCGCTGTGTGACGGACTTGGGAAAATCCCTCAAAAGCCAATAGTCCACGCAGAATCATTTTTGATGAAGCGTTTAGAAATTTATAATGAATATATGGCTCGCCCCTATGTAACAGGGCAGGACCTCATAAATGCAGGTATGTCACCTGGCAAAGAATTTTCCGAACTTCTTGCCTACGCGCATAAACTACGACTTGCAGGAGTTATGAAGGAAACTGCACTCTCAACAATAATGGCAGAAGTAAGAAAAAAGGAAGTTTAACTCTTTACACTAGAGAAAACAGAGGTAGAAAATATGCTGAAGAAATGGTTTGGACCAACTGATATGACAACAGGAAGTCCGTGGAAAAAGATATTGATGTTCACAGTGCCGATGATTATAGGAAATGTTGCCCAGCAGCTTTACAGCACTGTAGATAGTATTGTTGTAGGGAAATATGTCGGAGACAATGCTCTCGCTGCGGTTGGCAGCTCAATGCCTATACTTAATATGTTTCTGGTGCTTTTTATAGGTATATCAGTAGGTGCAAATATAATGACAGCACAGTATTTCGGCGCAAAAAGCCGTGAACGCCTTTCGCATGCCATTGGTACCTGCATCACCGTTACGGCAATTGTCTGCGCATTTCTTGTCCTTGTGGCAACACCTTTTATAAGACCTATTCTTGTTGCTCTTAATACACCCGATACAATTATTGACTGGTGTACAAGCTATCTCACAGTTTCTCTTGTAGGTATAGCAGGGATGGCTTACTACAATATTTTAAGCGGTATTATCCGCGGTATGGGAGACTCCGTTTCGGCTCTCCTGTACCTGCTTGTAGCAACCGTTGTGAATATCGTTCTTGATATTTATTTTGTGGCAGAACTCAATATGGGTGTTGCAGGCGTTGCGCTTGCAACTGTAATTGCACAGGCTATTTCATCAGCTTTGTGTCTTATAAAGCTTTCAAAAATGCGTGAATCGTTCGACTTTGGAATTAAGTATCTGAAACCAAAAAAATCCTGTGTCAAAACGCTTATAAAGCTCGGACTTCCGTCTGGTATCACGCAAATGATAATGTCTTCTGCGATGATAGTAGTACAGTCGCTTACCAATCAGTTCGGCGAACTCTTTATCGCGGCAAACGTTGTTATTATGCGTGTTGATGGTTTTGCAATGATGCCCAACCTTTCTTTTGGCACAGCTATGAGTACCTATGCAGGGCAAAATGTCGGTGCAGGACTCTATGACAGGGTCACAAAAGGCGCAAAGCAGGGACTCTTGATCGCAGTTTGCTGCTCTGCCGCAATTACGGGCGCAATACTTCTTTTTGGCAAGCATCTTATGGGCGTGTTCACTGATACTCCCGAGCTTGTAGAGATGAGCTACAAGCTTATGAAAATACTTGCAATAGGATATATAGCTATGGCAGTTACACAGAGCCTTTCTGGCGTTATGCGTGGCGCAGGAGATACCCTCACGCCTATGTGGATTTCCTTTATTACAACCGTGCTTGTTCGTGTTCCGCTTGCCTACGGAATTTCATATCTTACAAGAACACCTGCTCTTCCGATAGGAAGAAAAGAGTGCATTCAGATTTCTCTTGTTGCCTGCTGGATTATGGGCGCAATCCTCACATCAATTTTTTATGCAATCGGAAAATGGAAAAATAAAGCAATAAAGTAAAAGAGGCAAAGGCAATAGGCGATGTAATAGAAAAAATCTGGGAATAATGATGAAGCAATACATATTTATCACCAAATAGAGCACAATAGCTTTGAGAGGAAAGCTCTCGATAATTTGAAAGGAGCGATAAATATGTCAGAACAGAATAAGAACAGAGAAAATCAGAACCAGAACCAGAACCAAAACCAGAATCAGAATCAAAAGGAAAACAGAAACGAAAAAAAGAATTCTGAAAATAACAATATCCGTTTTAACTAACAAAAAAAACGCTGTGGCAATTGCCACAGCGTTTTTTTTGTCAGCATCTTGCTTTTTGCTTTTTTTTGA
>JAZNTQ010000107.1:0-19916 GCA_045591865.1 Clostridia bacterium | reverse complement strand
ATTACAACTGCGCAAAGCTGACTTTTTCCGCGCGCCACATTAAAGGGCGGCTTCTTTTCATCAGGTGCCATGGTAAAGCGGGCGATTGAAGCGTCCTTGTCAAGACCCAGTACGCTTTCCCGTGCACCGCTTCTGCCCACGTCGGTAATATATGCTGTACCTTGCGGCAGTATGCGCTCGTCGGCAGTCTGTATATGAGTATGCGTACCTAAAACTGCGCTTACCTCACCATCAAGATAGTATCCGAGAGCTTCTTTTTCGCTTGTTGCCTCGGCGTGGAAGTCTATAATGATATTATTTGTTTTCTCCTTGGCTTTTTTAATGAGCCTTTTCGCACATTCAAAGGGAGATTCGTTATTTTCATCCATATACACTCTGCCGATAAGATTTATTATCGCAAGCTTTTCTGTGCCCACATTTACTATTGCCATTCCCTCTCCTACGGTTTCTCCCGTGAGATTTGCAGGGCGGACGATGTTCTCTCCCTCATTCATAAGAGATATTATATCTTTTTTTGAAAAAGTATGGTTTCCCATAGTAAAAAAGTCTATACCTGCGCGGCAAAGCTCCTCATAGCCGCTGCGATTCATACCGAGTCCGCCAGAGGCATTTTCCCCATTTGCAATGGTATAGTCAATATTATATTCGTCTTTAATTTCGGGGAGCATTTCAAATATTGCATCTCTGCCTGTGCGCCCCATTATGTCACCTATAAATAAAATTTTCATTGTTGTTATTACCTCTCTAAAGGCACTAAAAGGGCATTTAGAAAAATGCCCTTTTAGCCAACCGGGAAATCCCCTCTTATTTTGCGTAATCTGTTGTTCTCGTTTCACGGATAAGATTGATTTTAATCTGTCCGGGATATTCAAGCTCGCTTTCAATCTTTTTAACGATTTCTCTTGCAACGAATTCCATATCACCATCACCGATTTCCTCGGGCTTAACCATAATACGAACTTCTCTGCCTGCCTGAATTGCGTAAGATTTCTCAACGCCGGCAAACGATGTTGCAATTTCTTCAAGCTGCTGAAGTCGTTTTATGTAGGCTTCAATGTTTTCGCGTCTTGCACCGGGACGAGCGGCGCTTATTGCGTCAGCCGCCTGAACAAGACAAGCAATAATTGTAGTTGCTTCCACATCACCGTGATGAGCCTCTATTGCATGGATAACATCCTTGTTTTCGTTGTATTTCTTTGCAATATCTACACCGATTGAAATATGGCTTCCCTCGATTTCGTGGTCAACTGCCTTACCGATATCGTGGAGAAGACCTGCTCTCTTTGCAGTAGCTACGTCAACGCCGAGCTCCCCTGCCATAATGCCTGCTACGTGAGCAACCTCGATAGAATGCTTCAGTACATTCTGTCCATAGCTTGTTCTGAACTTAAGCTTACCTAAAAGCTTGATAATTTCGGGATGAAGTCCGTGTACACCTGTATCAAATGTAGCCTGTTCACCCTCCTGCTTAATTGTCATGTCAACTTCTTTCTTCGCACGCTCAACCATTTCCTCAATTCTTGAGGGATGGATACGCCCGTCAACAATAAGCTTTTCAAGAGCAACGCGGGCAACTTCTCTTCTGATGGGATCAAAACCTGAAAGAATAACTGCTTCAGGAGTATCATCAATAATAAGGTCGATTCCCGTAAGTGTTTCAAGGGTTC
The DNA here is from genome assembly GCA_045591865.1 of Clostridia bacterium. Classification (GTDB taxonomy): domain Bacteria; phylum Bacillota; class Clostridia; order UMGS1883; family UMGS1883; genus UMGS1883. The sequence continues at coordinate 18,249 of JAZNTQ010000107.1, read as the reverse complement.
TGATATTTCGGCCCTCACGACCGATAATTCTTCCCTTCATTTCATCGTTGGGAAGAGAAACAACCGATACAGTCGTGTCAGCAACGTGGTCAGCGGCACAACGCTGAATTCCTGCGCTTATGATATTTTTAGCGCGCTTGTCGGCTTCTTCTTTAGCCTGTGTTTCAATTTCCTTAATCATAATTGCAGCTTCGTGACGAACCTCGTCCTCCACGCTGCGAAGAAGGTAATCCTTCGCTTCCTCGGCGGTAAGTCCTGAAAGTCTTTCAAGGATTTCTATCTGTGCCTTGTGGATGCCTGCAATTTTTTCTTTTTCTGCATCGGCTTCCTTGATTTTACGGTTTAAGGTTTCTTCCTTTTGCTCCATAGCCTCAACCTTTTTATCAAGAGCCTCTTCTTTTTGCTGTAGTCTGCGTTCCTGTCTTGAGATTTCGCCGCGTCTTTCCTTAAGCTCTCTTTCAGCTTCATTACGGTTTTTTATAATCTCTTCCTTTGCGCTGAGCAGTGATTCACGCTTCTTGTTTTCAGCTGTTTTCACAGCATCATCAACAATACGCTTTGCCTCTGTTTCTGCACTGCCTATTTTTTCTTCAGCTATCTTTTTTCTATATGATATACCTAAACGAAAACATACCGTGCCGGAGATGGCCGCGAGAACTACCGCAACTACAGCAGCAATGGCATATACCATTGTAACACCTCCTTATATATATTAAGTAGTTTGCATAAAACTACGAATATATTATATATATTTTTATGAAAACTGTCAAGAATTTTTATGGTCGTTTATGCAAAATTTATAAATTTTTCACCCTTTAAAATTATTTTTGAACTTTTAAAAAAAAACAGTTGCAATTAAAAAAAACTTGTGTTATAATAGCATTCGCTGAATTAGTGTTTAATTTTTTAACATATCTCATTTTTTGGAAAGAGGTGAATGTCGTGAGAGAAGGTATCCATCCCGATTACAAGCAGACAGTTATCAAGTGCGCATGCGGTAATGTGATTGAAACTGGTTCTACTAAGGAAAACATTTTTGTTGAAATTTGTTCTAAGTGCCATCCTTTCTTTACAGGTAAGCAGAAGCTTGTTGATACAGGCGGACGTGTTGAAAAATTCAGAAAGAAGTTCAATATGGACAAATAATTGCAAAAACAGCCCGATCGGGCTGTTTTTTGTTTTGGAGGCGGTTAATTTGACAAATTTTGATGATTATAAATACAAATATGACCTACACGTTCACACCTCGCCCGTGAGTCTTTGTGCAGATTTTGAGCCGAAGGATGTTGTGGACAAGTACGCGAGACTCGGTTTTGACGGAATAGTTGTGACAAACCATTTTTCAGAGAGTGTACTCGGTGATTTCAAGACAAAGAAAGCTTTTTTAGAATACTATCTTCGGGATTACTACTCTGCAAAGGAATACGGTCAGGAAAAGGGACTGGAGGTCTTCTTGGGTCTTGAGATACGTTTCCCCGAAAATTTCAATGACTATCTCGTTTATGGAATAGACGAAAACGACGTTTATGATGCTTACGACTATATATTCGGAAGCTACGAGGATTTTTACAAGGGATTCAAGACGGACAAAAATCTTATCATCCAGGCGCATCCTATGAGGAATTCTTGCGTGCTTCAAAACCTTGATATTTTAGACGGAATTGAGGTTTTCAATATGCACCCCAACCATAATTCCCGTGTGGCAATGGCGGCGAAAATCTCAAAAGAAAACCCTCACCTTTTAGTTACGGGGGGAAGCGATTTTCACCACGAGGGGCACGAGGGTATGTGTGCAATGTGCGTCCGTGAAAAGCTCACAAGTTCAAAAGAACTTGCCGATACAATCCGTAAAGGAGATTATATTTTTGATATATGGGAAAGCAAAATAGCGCTTCGTTAACAAGGTGTTAATTTTAAGCTATTATTCCTTGATTTCATATATAAAATATGATAGAATATAATGAAATGTTTTTACAAAACATTCCCAAGGAGGAATCACAATGGCAGGATTACTTGAAAAAGTTTTCGGCACATATTCACAGCGCGAGCTTAAAAAGATTGCGCCGATTGTGGATAAGGTGCTTTCTTACGAAGATGAATATAAGGCTCTTTCAGATGAAGAATTAAAGGCGAAAACTGTGCAGTTTAAAGAACGACTTAAAAATGGAGAAACGCTTAATGATATACTTCCCGAGGCTTTTGCAACTGTGCGAGAGGCGGCTTGGAGAGTTCTTGAAATGCGCCACTTCCCCGTTCAGATTATAGGCGGCATCGTCCTTCATCAGGGCAGAATTGCAGAAATGAAAACAGGTGAAGGTAAAACGCTCGTTGCTACCCTTCCTGCATACCTTAATGCGCTTACGGGAGAGGGCGTTCATATCGTTACTGTAAACGATTATCTTGCTCGCCGAGACAGTGAGTGGATGGGGAAGCTCTACAGATTTTTAGGCCTCAGTGTAGGTCTTGCAGTAAGCCAGATGGAGCCAGACGAAAAAAAGGCGGCGTATCAGGCTGATATAACCTATGGCACAAACAACGAGATGGGCTTTGACTACCTTCGCGACAATATGGTTATATACAAAGAGGATATGGTGCAGCGCGGGCACGCATTTGCAATCGTCGATGAGGTTGACTCAATTTTAATCGATGAGGCGCGTACTCCCCTTATAATCAGCGGCGCAGGAGAAGAATCAACCCAGCTTTACACAATCGTTGATAAATTCGTGCGCTCGCTTACCTTCAAAAAATTTAGGGAGCTTGATTCCAAAGAAGAAAATGATGCTCTCGACGCTGATTATATAGTTGACGAAAAGGCGAAGTCTGTTAACCTTACCCAGAGAGGTATTGAAAAGGCAGAAAAGCATTTCGGAATTGAAAATCTTTCTGACCCCGAGAATATGACTCTTTCGCATCACATCAATCAAGCGATGAAAGCACACGCTACAATGCACAGAGATGTTAACTACGTCGTTAAAGACGGCGAGGTTTTGATTGTAGATGAATTCACAGGCCGTATTATGATTGGCAGACGCTACAGTGACGGTCTTCATCAGGCGATTGAAGCAAAGGAAAATGTGAAGGTAGAAAGAGAGAACAAAACTCTTGCAACAATTACTTTCCAGAATTATTTCAGACTTTACAAAAAGCTCAGCGGTATGACGGGTACTGCTAAAACAGAGGAAGAGGAATTCCGCGGAATTTACGCGCTCGACGTTATTGAAATTCCTACAAACAAGCCTCTTTTGAGAGTTGATGAAAATGACCAGGTGTACTTAAACCACCGAGGTAAAATAAAGGCTATTGCAGATGAGATTGCACGTGTTCACCAGACGGGTCAGCCTATTCTTGTGGGTACAATCACGATTGATAAGTCAGAGGAATTGAGTGCAGTTCTTAAGGCTCGCGGAATAAAGCATCAGGTACTCAATGCAAAGCATCACGATAAGGAAGCTCTTATCGTTGCGCAGGCAGGTAAAAAGGGTGCGGTTACGATTGCTACAAATATGGCAGGCCGAGGCACAGATATTATGCTCGGCGGTAATGCAGAGTATCTTGCAAAAACCGAGATGGCAAAGCTCGGCTATGACGACACCCTTATTTCAGAGGCGACAGGCTATGCCGATACCGATGATGAAAGTATTTTAGAGGCTCGTGCAAAATATTCAGAGCTTTACCAGAAGCACAAGGCAGAAATTGAAGATGAAGCCGAGGAGGTAAAAAAGCTCGGCGGTGTTTATATCATAGGTACGGAGCGCCACGAGTCAAGACGTATTGACAATCAGCTCCGCGGACGAAGCGGAAGACAGGGTGACCCAGGCAAATCAAGATTTTTCCTCGGTCTTGATGACGATTTGATGCGTCTTTTCGGAGGAGAAAAAATCGAGAGAATGATTACTACTCTTAAGCTTCCCGAGGATGAGCCTATCGAACAGGGAATCCTTACAAGCGTAATCGAAAGCTCGCAGAAAAAGGTTGAAGGAAGAAACTTTTCTTCCAGAAAATATGTGCTCCAGTACGATGACGTTATGAATGAACAGCGTAACCTCATTTATTCACAGCGTAAAAAGGTGCTTGACGGTGAGGATATCAGTTCATCCATAATGAAGATGATTGACGATATTATAGAAAATGCTATGACAACATATGCAAGTGCACAGTATCCCGATGACTGGAATATGGCAGGTCTTATCGAATATTTTGAAACAATGTTCTTTACAAAGGGCACTCTTGATTTCGATAAGCGCGACTATAATACTCTTGACCACAAGACTGTAAGAGACGAGGTAAGGGAAAAGGCACTTAAAGCATATGATGCGCAGGCAGAGCTTTTCGGCGATGCTATGCGCGAGGTTGAACGCGTGGTGCTTCTTCGCAGTGTAGACCGCAGATGGATGGATCATATAGATGATATGGACCAGCTTAAGAATGGTATTACACTGCGTGCATATGGTCAGCACGACCCCGTAACCGAGTATAAGTTCCAGGGTGCAGATATGTTTGACGAAATGAATGCTCTTATCTGCGAGGACACTGTAAGAAATATTTTCCACGTTAAGCCTCAGGCACAAATCCAGAGAGAAATGGTGGCAAAGCCTACCGTAGCTTCTCATGGTGACGGAAGTGAGAGCAAAAAGCCCGTAAGAAAAACTGCGCAGGAAAAAGTCGGCAGAAACGACCCCTGTCCCTGCGGCAGCGGTAAAAAATACAAAAACTGTTGTTTAGGGAAGGAGCAATAAAAAGTGATAGTTGAATACGAACAGATACGCCTTGACCTTGCAGCTATGGAAAAGCCTATTGATGAGCTTTCGTTAGCGCTTGATATTGAGGGTGCACAGGAAGCAGTAAAAAAGCTTGAGCAGGAAACTCTTGCCCCTGATTTTTATAATGACATCAAAAACAGTCAGAAGGTTTTACAGAAAATCAAGGAGCAGTCAATAAAGATTGAGCGTTACAACGCTCTTCGCACGGATTGGGAGGATATCTCAACACTTGTTGAGCTTGCAATAGCAGAGGACGACGAGAGTGTGCTGGAGGAAATTCAGACAGGGTTCAACACTCTTTCTGAAAGAATCGAGAATATGAAGCTTGAAACTCTCCTTTCAGGTCCCTACGACAAGAGTAATGCCATCATCACTCTGCACGCAGGTGCAGGCGGTACAGAGGCGCAGGACTGGTGCCAGATGCTTTACAGAATGTATCAGATGTGGGCGGAAGCGAGAGGCTACAAAGTTTCAGTACTTGATATATTAGATGGCGACGAAGCAGGTCTCAAGGGTGCAAGTATTCTTATCGAGGGTCTTAACGCATACGGTTTTGCCAAGTGCGAAAAGGGTATTCACCGCCTTGTAAGAATTTCTCCCTTTGACTCTGCAGGTCGCAGACATACATCATTTGCATCAGTTGAGGTTATGCCCGATATTGAAGACGAAATCGAAATCAATATCAACCCCGACGACCTTCGTATTGATACTTACCGCGCCAGCGGTGCAGGCGGACAGCACGTTAATAAGACAAGCTCGGCTATCCGTATCACACATATTCCCACGGGCGTTGTGGTAGCGTGTCAGAACGAGCGCAGCCAGTTCCAGAATAAGGACGCTGCCATGAAGATGCTCAAGGCAAAGCTTATGGAGCTTGCTGAAGCAGAGCAGAAAGAAAGAATTGAAGATATTAAGGGTGTACAGAAGGAAATTGCCTGGGGAAGCCAGATTCGTTCCTATGTATTCCATCCTTATAATATGGTTAAAGACCACCGTACAAATTTCGAAGTTGGTAACATCGGCGCCGTAATGGATGGTGCGCTTGACGGTTTCATTAACGACTATCTGCGCAAGGCAAGTCTGGGCCAACTTAATCTTAAGTAAAAAACTGACGGAATGATTTTTCATTCCGTCAGTTTTTTACCTAAATATTTTTGTTTTTGAAATTGCTTTACCAAGCACTGCACCAAATATTCCGCAGGAAATAAGCTCTCCTATAAATATCGTGAGGAAAAGGAATGAATATCCCTCTCCTACCCCGTATGCAATTTTGAGCACAAATGGGATTATAAGAGTATTTGAAAGGATGGGCGGAATAAGAGCAAGAAACCTTCTTTTTCTTAAAAAGTATGTTCCTAATGCACCTAAAAGCGTTGCCAATGCCCCAAAAACTATATCCCACAGCGCTGCACCCGTAACAAGATTTGCCGCAAGGCAGCCCACAAAAAGCCCTGATATTGCCGAGGGAGTGAATATGGGAAGAACGGCGAGCGCTTCTGATATTCTTACCTGAATCGCTCCGCTTGCAAGTCCCATAGAAGCACTTATGAGCGTGAGTGCAACGTAAAGCGATGCTATGAGCGCACTTTGCGTCAGAAAACGTGTTTTTTTATTCATTTTTATTTCTCCTTAGTTTTGATCTGCAAGTTGTTTCTTGCGACGAGGATGGTTTCGAACTCGTCTTTTTATTATACTACACTATTTTTGGGAGCTTCGTCAAGCACAAATGTAAATGTCGCTGACTTGCCCTCTTCGCTTTCGGCAAATATTTCTCCTCCGTGCTGGGAGATAATCGTCTTTACTATATGAAGACCAAGCCCCACGCCTTTTTTATCGTTGCTTCTGCTTTTATCTGTCTTGTAAAAGCGCTCCCATATATGGCGAAGGTCATCCTTTGAAATTCCTTCACCGCTGTTTTTTATGCTTACATACACCTTCTTATCCTTATGAAGAGTTGCAAGCAAAATTTTACCTTCACTGGGAGTGAATTTGATAGCGTTATCAATAAGATTTATAAGAACTCTTTTTATTGAGTCCTTGTCCGCAAACGCAAGAGGGGTAGCCTCATCAAGATTAAGCTCAAGCTTTATTTCTTTATCGTTAAGTCTCTGCTCGTTGCCAAAAACTGTTTCCAGAAGAAGCCTGTTTATATCAACAGGCGCTTTTTTTATTTCGGTTTTTCCTTGTTCAAGCCTTGATGCCTCCAAAAGCTCACTCACAAGTCGGCTTAATCTTTTGATTTCCTCCAAAACGGTGGAAAGATATTTTTCCCTGTCCTCCTCGGGCACAGTTCCGTCAAGAATACCTTCAATAAACCCGCTGATGATTGTCATCGGTGTGCGAAGCTCGTGCGACACGTCGGAAATAAATGACGAGCGCATATTTTCAAGCTCGGAAAGTGACTCGGTCATTGAGTTGAAGCTTTTTGAAAGCTCGCCTATTTCATCTGCCGAGGTAACGGGAATGCGCTCATTAAAGTTACCCGCCGCAATGCTTTTTGCCGCGTCGCGCATTCTTTTTACGGGTTTTACAATCTGCCTTGTGAGAATAAATGCTACAACAAACGCAATTACCCAGCCGAGAAGCTGCACCATAAACACTATGTTTATAATACGATTCTGGATATAACGTATCTGTGGCATCGGCTTAAATGATATTGATGCTCCGAGGAAACGCGTGTCCCCCGTCAAATTATCAGTCTTTTGTATGGGAACGATAGCAACCAGAGTCTGTTCGTCAAACGTGCTGCCCTTGGGATAAAGAGCAACCATAGAGCGACCTTCTATGGCACTTTTTATAAAATTTTTATTTATTTTGGAGAGGTTTACGCCTGCGGTATTTTGGGGAGCAACGATAACATTTCCGTCAGAATTTGTAACGATGACATTACTCTGCCCGCTTACAAACTCAATACCACTGCGGAAAAAGTCCCACGTTTTCTCGTCTCCGCCAAGGTCGGCAATCTGCGTACTCATATGTGCGACTCTTTTTGCATCCTGAAGTATAGATTCGCGGTGCGTGTCGACAAAGTATCCGCCGATCACAAAAAACAGCGTGGGAATAATAAGTAAAATCACAACCAGATTAACAAAAATCTGTGTGAAAAAAATCTTCGTGAAAAGTGATTTCCTCAATTACTTCACCTCAAATTTGTAGCCTACACTCCATACGGTTTTGAGCTGCCATTCCTCGCTTAAGCCCTCTATTTTTTCACGGATGCGCTTGATGTGTACGTCGACTGTTCTTGAATCGCCGAAATAGTCAAATCCCCATACATCCTCAAGAAGCTGCTCTCTTGTAAAAACGCGGTTGGGGTGAGAAGCAAGGAAATACAAAAGTTCTAGCTCTTTAGGAGGAATATCCATCTTTTTTCCGTCTAAAATAAGTTCATAGTTTGTAAGATTCACAGCTATTTTATCATAGGCTACAACCTTTTCTTCTTTCTCACCGGTATCGCCCTGGCTTCTGCGGAGCACCGCCTTGACACGTGCAACAAGCTCTTTACTCTCAAAAGGCTTCACAACATAATCATCCGCACCAAGTTCAAGACAGAGCACCTTATCAAAGGTTTCACCCTTTGCAGTAAGCATTATTATGGGCATCTTGCTCTCCTGCCTTATTTCACGGCATACCGTGACGCCGTCCTTTTTAGGCATCATAATATCGAGTATTGCAAGATCAATTCCGCCTGCGCGCCATATTTCAAGTGCCCTTTCACCATTTAAGCACACAACTGTGTCAAAGCCTTCCTTTTCAAGATAAAGCCTTACCAGTTCGCAAATATTAGCATCATCATCTGCGATGAGTATTGTCTGATTTTTTTTCATAGCGAAAACTCCTTTATGGTTTTATACAACAAACAGTTCCTTAATTTTCTCTTAAAGGTATTTTTTTCTGTTTTTCTCCTATTTACCACTATTATACCACAAAAATCTATTGTTAAATAGTTTTTTTTATGTTATAATCAATTATATTAAATGGTTGTTTTTGAAATATGTACCGTTTATGAATAATTCGTGAATTTGTGAAAAGGATGATTTTTGATGAAACTCGGTATTGTCGGACTTCCAAACGTGGGTAAAAGCACGCTCTTTAATGCGATAACAAAAGCAGGAGCAGAAAGTGCCAATTACCCGTTTTGTACTATAGAGCCAAATGTGGGTGTCGTTGCAGTTCCTGATGAGAGGCTTGACGTGCTTGCAAAAATGTATAATCCTGAAAAGGTTACCCCTGCTATCGTGGAATTTGTGGATATTGCAGGTCTTGTGCGCGGTGCGAGCCGCGGCGAAGGTCTTGGGAACAAGTTCCTCTCTCATATCCGCGAGGTTGATGCAATCGTTCACGTCGTGCGTTGCTTTGAGGATGCAAATATCGTGCACGTTGACGGAAGCGTTGACCCTAAGCGCGATATTGAAACAATCAATCTTGAGCTTGTGTTTGCCGACCTTGAGAGCGTGGACAAGCGTATCGACAGAACGATGAAGATGATGAAATCGGGCGACAAGAAATACGCCGCCGAGCTTGAGCTCTGGAAGCGCTACAAGGAAGCTCTTGAGAGTGGAAAGAGTGCAAGAAGCGTTGAAATCACAGACGATGAAGCAGAAATCGTGAAAGAGCTTTCGCTTCTTACAATGAAGCCTGTACTCTATGCGGCAAATGTTGCCGAGGGTGATTTTGCGAAAGGTATTGAAAACAATGAATTCGTGAAAAAAGTTGAAGAAATTGCAGCCAGTGAAAACGCGCAGGTGCTTCCAATTTCTGCACAGATTGAGGAAGAAATAAGCTCGCTTGATGGTGAAGAAAAGCAGATGTTCCTCGAGGAAATGGGGCTTTCAGAATCAGGTCTTGACCGTCTTGTAAAAAAGAGCTATGCTCTGCTTGGTCTTATAAGCTACCTTACTGCAGGCGCTCCCGAGGTGCGCGCCTGGACTATTACTCGCGGCACTAAAGCTCCGCAGGCAGCTGGTAAAATCCATACAGATTTTGAAAAAGGATTTATCCGCGCAGAAGTGGTAGCATATGACGACCTTATCGCGTGTGGCTCACACGGCGCCGCAAAGGAAAAAGGACTTGTCCGCAGCGAAGGTAAGGAATATGTGATGCAGGACGGAGATATCGTTCTTTTCCGCTTTAATGTATAAAATCATTACGAAAGGGGTAGTTGCTATGAATAGAAAAATATTGTGCCTTGTGCTGACTTGTGTTGTTTTGTTCACAGCATTTATTCCATTTGCCAAGGCCGACGAGGTTACTCTCTATGCCTCTGACGGTCGCACAATAAGTATAGAAAAAAATGATGTTGAGCGGTGGAAAAACGTGGGCTGGTTTGAGTCTCCCGAGGAAGCACGCATCATAACTATGTATGCTACCGATGGAAGAACGCTCAACATACCCGAATTTTACCGCGAAACTTATAGAAACGTCGGCTGGTACGATACCCGCGAGGAAGTTACTCTTATGATGTACTCAATGGACGGAAGAACGCTAGAGGTCTACAAGGATGCGGCAGAGGCTCATCATAAGGTTGGATGGTACTATAATCTCTCGGATGTTACCGTGCCTATGTACGACAAGGATGGCATAGAACACACAGTCTTTAAGGACAACATTGAAAAAGAGCTTGCAAACGGGCTTTGCCTTAATAAAAATGATGTTATGCAGCTTATGTTCTCTGCCGACGGAAGATTCATCCACGTTCATTTCAGCGAGGTTGAGGCATACGAAAATGTCGGTTGGTACAGAGCAGGCGGAAAAATCGACGCCTCTCGCCCGATGGTTGCAATCACTTTTGATGACGGACCCGGTAAATATACCGACGCCGTTTTATCAATCCTTGAAAAGTACAATGCTCGCGCTACATTCTTCGTTCAGGGAAAGAGCGTGTCGGGATATAAATCAGTTATGAAAAGGGCGGTTACATTAGGAAACGAAATCGGCAATCACACTTGGAGCCACGTGAAGCTGACAAGCTCCTCCTCCGAGGTTATCGCAGAGCAGATAAATGCTACAAATTCTGCAGTGTATAACGCTACGGGCGTTTACCCCAAGCTCTACCGTCCGCCTTACGGAGCATATAATAATGCGGTTTTAAGTTGCATCAATATGCCTGCCATTATGTGGTCTGTTGATACGCTTGACTGGAAAACAAGAAGTCCAGCAAAAACACTTGAAAGTGTTAAGCGCAGCACATATGACGGAAGCATTATCTTAATGCACGATATACACAAGCCTACACTTGACGCGGTTGAAAGCGTCGTGAAGCATCTTCTTATGAATAAGTTCCAGCTTGTGACGGTGAGCGAGCTTATAGAGGCTCGTCAGGGACAAATCGTGAGTGGACGAGTTTATAACAGAGTTAAGCCGTAAGCTGAAATTGAATATCACACTCCTTGTCGGGTTATATTAAGAGTATATAATTGACAAGGAGTGTTTTTTATGCAGTTTTATCCGCAGATTGCTTTTGTTCACGCAAGAGAAATTCTCGACTCAAGAGGAAATCCCACTATCGAAACAGAGGTTTACCTCGACGACGGCACCTTCGCGGTGGCGGCTGTCCCGTCGGGCGCATCAACGGGTGCTTTTGAGGCTTATGAGCTTCGTGATAAGGACAAGTCGCGTTACGGTGGCAAGGGCGTATTAAAGGCGGTCAATAACGTGAATACGACAATTAACGATGCCCTAAAGGGACTCAATCCCTTTAATCAGAGAAAAATCGACGCGATCTTGTGCGCTCTTGATGGGAGCGAAAATAAAGAGAAGCTTGGCGCAAATGCAATTTTAAGCGTTTCGCTCGCTGTAGCAAAGGCGGCGGCAAATTCGCTCGGCATAAGTCTTTACCGATATATCGGTGGCACGAATGCACATCGCCTTCCCGTTCCTATGATGAATATTATTAACGGCGGCAGACACGCATCAAATTCCATCTGCTGTCAGGAATTTATGATTATGCCCACCGGTGCAGAGAGCTTTTCCGAGGGACTTCGCCAGTGCGTAGAGGTATTCCACACTCTTGCCTCTGTTCTTAAAGAAAAGGGGTACTCTACCGCAGTAGGTGACGAGGGTGGCTTCGCTCCCGATTTCAAAAACGATGAAGAAGCACTAAAGGCAATTTGCTCGGCTATTGAAAAGGCAGGCTTTAAGGCAGGTGACGATTTCAGAATTGCTCTCGACGGCGCGACAACTGAAATGTACGATGCCGCAAAACGCGAGGGACACGAGGGGGACTACTATTTCTGGAAACAGGGGCTTTTCTTCACGCGCGATGAAATGATTTCTCTTTGGGAAGATTGGGCAGAAAAATACCCCATTTGCTCCATTGAGGATGCCATGAGCGAGGAAGACTGGGACGGATGGAAGAGCATCACACAGAGACTTGGTAATAAAATTCAGCTCGTGGGCGATGACCTTTTCGTAACAAACACAAAAAGGCTTCAAAGGGGAATTGACGAAAAGGCGGCTAATGCTATTTTGGTAAAGGTAAATCAGATAGGTACTCTTACAGAGTCGCTTGATGCAATAGAGCTTGCAAAAAGAAGCGGCTTCAACACAATTATTTCCCACCGTAGCGGCGAAACAGAGGACACTACAATTGCAGATATTGCAGTTGCAGTAAATTCAGGGCAGATTAAGACGGGCGCGCCCTCAAGGACGGACAGAACCAGCAAGTACAACAGGCTCCTTCGCATCGAAGAAGAGCTTGGTACTTGTTAAAATGTCGCAGAACGCAATAATAAAGGAGATGTGAAAACACATCTCCTTTATTATTAAATCTTTGAAATAAGATAATCGACATATTCTTTGCAGGTGTTATTTTCCCTACTACCCGTTACCAAAACTTTGTTTTCGCTATCGCATATGGTCATTGCGTCTTCAAGTTTCTTTGCCTTATCCTGATACCCTATATGGCGAAGAAGCATTACAAGTGCTCTTAAAATGCTTTGGGGATTGGCATAATCTCCGAGCCCTTCTTCAATCATTCTCGGTGCAGAGCCGTGGATAGCCTCAAACATAGCGTACTTGTCGCCGATATTGGCACTTCCTGCAGTACCGACACCTCCCTGAAGCTGTGCCGCCTCGTCAGTTATTATATCGCCGTAGAGATTGGGAAGCACGAACACCTGAAATTTGTGGCGGATATCTTCATTTATAAGGTTAGCACTCATAATATCCACATACCATTCTTCTGCGGTAATGTCTGGATATTCCGCTGCAACAGAGTGACATATGGCTGAAAATTTACCATCGGTTTTTTTCATTATGTTTGCCTTTGTCACTATTGAAACGCTCGTCTTTCCATTATTTTTCGCGTATTCGAACGCACTTTTGGCAATTCTTTTTGTACCCTCGTCTGTCGTTACCTTAAAGTCAAATGCAAGAGTTTCGGGAATTTCAAAGCCGCTGCTGCCGAGAATATATTCGCCCTCTGTGTTTTCGCGGAAGAAAATCCAGTCGATATTTTTTTCGGGAATACATATCGGTCGCACATTTGCGTAAAGGTCAAGTTCACGACGCAAGGTTACATTTGCGCTTTCCATCGTTCCGCCCTTGGGGGTTGTGGTGGGTCCTTTAAGAAGTACATCGCAGGACTTTATCTCGGAAAGAACATCTTCGGGAACGGACTGGTTTTTTTCGAGTCTGTTTTCGATAGTAAGTCCGTCAATTCTTTTTATTTCTATCTTTCCGCTTGAAATTTCTTTTTCAAGGAGCTTTTTGGCTACTCCTTCTGCCTCGCTTACTATGATAGGACCGATACCGTCGCCGTCAATTATGCCGATAACGATTTTTTCTTTTTTAGAAAAATCGGTTTTTTCAGCACCATTTTTCATTTTTTCGCATCGTGCAAGCTGATGTTCGAGAATGCGCTTAAAATGGGCGCAATATTCGTCTAAATTGTAGTTCACTTTTTTCTCTCCTTACTTACTCTTTGCCTTGGTGTAGCCTAAAAGCCCGCCGCACTTGAGCATTTCTTTCTGTCTCTCACTAAATGAGCAAAGAAGTGTATATTTTTCTCCTGTGGTCTTGTTGGAAAGAATGATTTTGCCATTATCCATTCCTCCAAAAATATCAGCAAGCTCGAGATTGTCGCCCTCTTTTAATTTATCATAGTCATCTGCGTTTTCAAACACAAGCGGAAGTATACCAGCATTTATAAGATTGGCAACGTGTATTCTCGCAAAGCTTTTTGCTATAACGCTTCTTACTCCGAGATACAATGGAACGAGTGCCGCGTGTTCACGTGATGAGCCCTGACCGTAGTTAGAGCCACCTACTATTATGCTCTGTCCCGCATTTTTCGCCCTTTCAGGGAATTTCTTATCGCAAACCTCAAAGCAAAATTGTGAGAGATAAGGAATATTCGAGCGATAGGGAAGAATTTTTGCACCCGCGGGCATTATGTGGTCTGTCGTGATATTATCCCCCACTTTAAGCACGAGCGGAGCAGTTATACTGTCTGTTACAGGATGTGTGTCAGGGAATTTTTTAATATTCGGACCTCTTAAAATTTCGATATTTTCACTATCTTTTTCGTCTGCAGGTGGAATTACTGCACTATCGTCAATTTTGAATTTTTCGGGCATTTTCACATCAATATCAAGTCCCAGAGCTCTCGGGTCTGTGATTTCTCCAGTAAGTGCGGCACTGACCGCAGTTTCGGGGGAGCATAAGTACACTTGGGCGTCACGCGTTCCGCTTCTGCCCTCAAAATTTCTGTTGAATGTACGAAGTGAAACACCACCGGAATTAGGGGAAAATCCCATACCTATACAAGGGCCACACGCGCATTCAAGTATTCTTGCACCTGATGCAACTATATCTGAAAGTGCACCGCAGTCAGCAAGCATTGAAAGAACCTGCTTTGAGCCGGGAGATATGGAAAGACTGACATCGGAAGAGATTGTTTTTCCCTTTAGCATCGCAGCAACCTTAAGCATATCAAAAAGCGATGAATTGGTGCACGAGCCTATGCAGACCTGATTAACCTTTGTACCCTTAAGAGATGCTACTTCCACCACATTATCGGGCGAATGAGGGCATGCAATAAGGGGATTCAATGCCCCAAGGTCAATGTCAATTACTTTGTCATATTCTGCATCGGGATCACTTGAAAGAGGAACATAATCCTCGCCTCTGCCCTGAGCCTCTAAAAATGCTTTTGTGATTTCGTCAGACGGGAAAATCGATGTTGTCGCGCCAAGCTCTGTACCCATATTTGTAATGGTCGCTCTTTCGGGGACTGACAGAGTCTTTATTCCCTCTCCGCCCCATTCTATAATTGCGCCTACGCCACCTTTTACCGACAAAATCCTTAAAATTTCAAGGCTTACATCTTTAGCGCTGACAAACGGGCGCAGTTTTCCCGTGAGATTTACCTTATACATTTTGGGCATCGTGATATAGTATTCGCCGCCACCCATAGCTACTGCTACATCAAGACCTCCTGCACCGAATGCAAGCATGCCGATACCTCCGCCTGTGGGGGTGTGGCTATCAGAACCGATGAGTGTTTTTCCTGGTTTGCCGAACCGTTCAAGGTGTACCTGATGGCAGATACCATTTCCTGCACGGGAAAAATAGATTCCGTGCTTTTTCGCGATACTGCTTATGAAATTGTGATCATCGGCATTTTCAAATCCACACTGAAGCGTGTTGTGGTCGATATATGCGACACTTTTTTCAGTACGCACTCGCTTAATGCCCATGGACTCAAACTCAAGATATGCCATAGTACCCGTGGCATCCTGCGTAAGTGTCTGGTCTATTTTAAGCGCAATTTCTTCGCCCTGCTTCATTATCCCTGAAACAAGGTGTGCTTTTATTATTTTTTGTGCAATTGTAAAACCCATATTTATAAACCTTCTTTTACTCTTTTATCGTGTTGATGATATTTTCTCTTGCGTTTTTGATATGCTCAATCGTAAGTTTTTCCGCAAGAAGACCGTCTCCACTCACGATGGCATCACATATCGCTCTGTGCTCCTTAACTGACTGAAAAGACCTTTCATTATTCTGAATTGAAGCTTTTCTGTACTTGACAACTTTTTTATGAAGAGAATTCAATATTTCGTAAAGGACGGTGCTTCCGCAGTGGCGGTAAACCGCATCGTGAAATTCTGAATCCACATTTTTTATATTGTCGGAACTTTTCTTCTGAGTATAAAATTCCTGAAGTTCCACAAGGTCGCAAAGCTCTTTTTTACCCTCCTGGCTTATAACCTCTGTGGCAAGGCGTGAGGCAAGCCCCTCAATTCTTATACGAACCTCGTACATATCGAGGATATCTTTTTTTGATATGCCGATTATTTTTGCTCCCCTTGGAGAAAGCTCTATAAGGCATTCCTGCTCAAGACGGCGAAGCGCCTCGCGGACGGGAGTTCTGCTCACACCGAGTTCTTTTGAAAGGTGCAGTTCTGTAAAAACCTCGCCCTTTTTATATTCACCTGTGAGAATATTTTGCTCAAGTTGTTCAAATACTTGATCTGCAAGTGAGTGTATTTTGTGTTCCATATTCCATCCTGCCTCTTTTAAAATTTTTGTGGTGCAATCTCATTAATTTTACGCTCAATTTCATGTGTTGAGAGCATTGACTGTCTTCCGTTTTCGTACTCTTTGTCTATCCACTCTTTAAGCGCGATAACAAGAGGAGATTTTTTGTCAACGGCTTTTTCTGCGTTCAGCTTATAGTGGTCATTTATCCAGTACGCAATACCTGCAAGTCCTGATGTGTTGCTTATTGCCACGGAAGGCTTTACATTAAGCATTTTGTCTGTATCAAAAATGCTGTAAATTTCCTGATCCTTCAAAAGTCCGTCTGCGTGTATACCTGCGCGTGTACAATTGAAGTTTGCTCCAGCAAAAGGAGTCATGGGGGGTATGTCGTATCCCATATTATTTTTGAAATAGTCAACTATTTCTGTGATAACTGTCGGGTCCATACCGTCAAATGAGCCACGGAGCGACGCATATTCAAACACCATTGCCTCAAGCGGAATATTGCCCGTTCTTTCACCAATACCCAAGAGTGAACAGTTAACTGCACTCGCACCGAAAAGCCACGCAGTTGACGCGTTTGCAACGGCTTTGTAGAAGTCGTTGTGACCGTGCCATTCAAGCATTTCTGACGGAACATCCGAATAGTGCTGAAGACCGTAGATTATTCCTGGAACGCTACGGGGAAGAGCTACCTCGCTGTAAGGAACTCCACAGCCCATAGTATCGCAAGCGCGGATTTTAACGGGGATTCCTGCATCCTCAGACATTTTCTGAAGCTCATTGACAAAGGGTACTACAAAGCCGTAAAAGTCAGCTCGTGTGATATCTTCAAGGTGGCAGCGCGGAGAAATTCCGTTTTCAAAAGCCTCGGCAATTGTTGAAAGATACATATTCATACATTCGCGTCTTGACATTTTGAGTTTTTTGAAAATGTGATAGTCGCTGCAGCTTACGAGTATTCCCGTTTCACGGATACCAAGATTTTTCACAAGCTCAAAATCGCCCTTGTTTGCGCGTATCCAAGTTGTGATTTCGGGGAATTTAAGACCGAGATCGCGGCATCTTTCAAGTGCTTCGCGATCTTTTTTTGAGTAGACAAAAAGTTCTGTCTGCCTGATTATACCATAAGGGCCGCCAAGACGCGACATAAGCTTATAGAGGTCAACTATCTGGTCAACTGTATATGGCTCTACCGACTGCTGTCCATCTCTGAAAGAGGTGTCCGTAATCCAGATTTCTCTGGGCATTCCCATAGGAACTCTTCGGTGGTTAAAGGATACCCTCGGCACCTCCTCATACGGATATATTTCTCGGTAAAGATTAGGCTCTGCAATATCCTGCAACTGATATTTATAGCTTTTTTGTTCTAATAGGTTTGTCTTATCTGAAATTTCTAACATAGCAGATCACCTTTCTTTGTATTGTTGTATACAATTATACATATTTTTTGTTGGTATGTCAATAGTATTTTTTACCAACATAAATATTTATGCCCGTATTGTGATTATTTTACAAAAAGAACCCCAACATTACAGTAAAATGTCGGGGTTCTTTTCACTCTCCGAGTTTTATGAGCGCCTTTTTCTCTATGCGCGACACGTAGCTGCGGCTTATTCCAAGCATCCTTGCAACCTCTCTTTGAGGAAGTGGCTTTGCTCCGCAAAGGCCATACCTTAAGCGGATTATTTCGCGATCTCGTTCATTAAGCGAGGTTTTAATTTTTTTATAAAGCTTCATAATCATATTATCGCGGTCTATCCTCTCGCAGATGTCCTCGTTGTCGCTTTGAAGCACATCCATAAGTGAAACCTCGTTCCCGTCGCTGTCAAACCCAATTGGCTCATTGAGTGAGACCTGATTAAGAAACTTTTTGTCGTGACGGATTGACATAAGTATTTCGTTTTCTATGCAACGCGCCACATATGTAGCAAGCTTTGTTTTTTTGGTGGTGTTATACGAGGAAATTCCCTTTATAAGACCTATTGTACCAATTGATATG
>JAZNTQ010000106.1:0-12645 GCA_045591865.1 Clostridia bacterium | reverse complement strand
TATACGTCCTGATGATCACCGAAAATTGAAAGAGCATGTGAAGCAAGTGCACGTGCAGATACGTTGATAACTGAAGGCAAAAGCTCACCTGCGATTTTGTACATATTGGGGATCATAAGAAGAAGGCCCTGTGAAGCAGTGTAAGTAGTTGTAAGAGCACCTGCTGTAAGTGATCCGTGAACTGCACCTGCAGCACCGCCTTCAGACTGCATTTCTGCAATCCTTACAGTTCTGCCAAACATATTCTTTTTGCCCTTGGCTGACCATTCGTCTGTTACTTCCGCCATATTTGAGGAAGGTGTGATTGGATAAATTGCCGCGACATCTGTAAACGCATATGATACATATGCTGCAGCGGTGTTACCGTCCATGGTTTTCTTTTGTCTTGCCATGAATAAATTCCTCCTTGATTATTTGTGTAAAAATAAATTCAACATCTATTTATATATCATTATATCGCTTTTTGGCTTTATAGTCAAGTTTACAAAAAAAGAAAATTATTAGCTTTTACTTGATATTTCGCGGATAATTTCCTCTATTTCCTTTTTTGTTTCTTCGATTTCTCTTATAAATGCGGTGCTGCTTATTCTTACTGCACCGCTTCCGAGGATTATAAGCTGCTCAAGATAGTCGCTCGTTGCCACCTGTACGTGGTGCTTTTTGCCAAGCTCGTGTGCCGCCTTTTCGATATAGGCATCGGCAGTCTGCGCCTCTTTTGTGTAGACAACTGTGATATTATGAACCTTTTCCACTTCTCCGCGGTTACCCTTTACCTTGTACGCATCAAAAACGACGATTACTTCATACGGGCGCATCTCCTTATATGCACAGAGACGGTCAATAAGCATATTTCTTGCATCCTCAAGATTATCTTTTGCGATTTCTTTAAGCTCATCCCACGAGAAAATTATATTGTAGCCGTCTATGAGAAGATAGCCCGGCCCCTCCTTTTGAGCTGATGCGCGGTGCTTTTTTGGTGGGGCAACATCCTTTGGAGTACGCATTGCGTTGTGATTTTTGCGCACTATTTTTCCGTAGGTACGCTCAAAAATTGCCATAAGTTCATCATCATCGTACACTGCTTTCGTTTTGGGACGGATAGGAGGAGCTATAATTTCATCTGTTTTTTCGCTGAAAATACTGTCAAGATGCATATACTCCGTCACCTGATGCCACGGGACATTAAAGCCTGCACCGTGCTCACAGAATACGCTGTCGGCACTGTTTTCTATATCGGCATCGCAGTTATAACCTATTTCTTCTATCACCTCTTGTGGATTTGCACATTCAAGATAGCCACGCAGTGAGCACGAAAGTGTGCCGAGTCCGTGGGTATAGCTTGTGACACTGCGCTGGTATGCGCGAATTTCTCTTACAGGTGCAAAGCCCGTGAGCACTGCCATATCCCCCTCTATATCGGGAGGGGAAATCGTTGCTCCCATCTTATCAAGGTCGGTCATAGCTCTGCCGATTGAGTCAGTCGGGAGAGCGAGCGAAAAATCATAATATGGTTCTAAAATCACGCTCTCGGCAGAGCGAAGTCCGTGTCTTACTGCGCGGTAGGTTGCCTGACGGAAATCACCGCCCTCTGTATGCTTAAGGTGCGCTTTCCCCGATTTTAAGGTTATTTTCATATCAGTAATAGCGCTTCCCGTAAGAGTTCCTATGTGACGCTTTTCATTAAGATGCGTGAGGATAAGTCTCTGCCAGTTACGAGAAAGGGTATCTTCGCTGCAATCCGTCTCAAACACAAGACCTGCGCCTCTTTTAAGTGGTTCAAGCAGAAGATGTACCTCGGCATAATGGCGAAGCGGCTCGTAATGTCCTACGCCCTCGACTTTTGATGCTATTGTTTCCTTGTATATAATACTGCCCTGCGCAAATCCTACATCAAGATTGAATCTCTCTGCAAGAATTCGGCTCATTACCTCAAGCTGTACTTCCCCCATAAGTTGTATATGAATTTCGCCGAGTGCACTGTTGTAGCTTGCGCGAAGCTGGGTTTCCTCTTCTTCGAGTTTTTTTAGTTTTGCGAGGGCAACACGGGGGTCGGTATTGTCATTTATGACAACACGATAGTTAAAAACAGGCTCAAGAGTGAGCGAAGGAGAGTCTTCTTCAATTCCTATTCCCCGACCTCCACAAAGCGAGGATATTCCGCAAATTGCGCATACATCACCTGCAGTAACCTCCTGCACACTTTTATATTTCGCGCCTGAATATATGCGGATTTCACCTACCTTTTCCTCGCCTATTTTGTCACGCACAGAAAGTTTTCCGCCCGTTATTTTCATATGGGTGAGCCTTGCGCCTTTTTCGTCCTCGGATATTTTGAAAACCCGTGCGCCAAAAGAGGCGGTATTTTCATTGCAGAGAGTATATTTTTCTATACCTGAAAGAAGCTTCTCTACTCCTTCAAGCTTAAGTGCCGAACCAAAAAAACAGGGGAATATTTTTCTTTCTGCAATTGCTTCTGAAAGCTCGTCTTCAGTAATTGTCCCATTTTCAAGATAAGCATTGCAAAGCTCTTCACTGCATAGCGCCGCTTCCTCAAAAAAGCTTTCCTCTCTCTTATTATCGAATACAACAAAACCACCCCCAAAAGCATTTTGAAGCTCTTGGAGGTTTCTCTCGGCATCTGCCGTTTCCATATCCATTTTATTTACAAATACAAAGGTAGGTATTGCGTGGTCAGAGAGCAGCTTCCAGAGCGTTTTTGTGTGGCTCTGTACGCCCTCGCTTCCGCTTACCACAAGAATAGCGGCGTCAAGCGCCCACAACACTCTTTCCGTTTCAGCTGAAAAATCCACGTGTCCCGGTGTGTCGAGAAGTGTTATCTGCGTGTTCTCTGTAGCTATTACCGCCTGCTTGGAAAAAATAGTAATGCCTCGTTCACGCTCTATTGTGTCGGTATCTAAAAACGCATCTTTGTGGTCAACACGCCCCAGTCGGCGGATTTCACCTGCAGTGTAGAGCATAGCCTCTGAAAGAGTGGTTTTTCCGCTATCCACGTGTGCCAGTATTCCCAGTGCTATTTTTTTCATAAGGTAGTTTCCTTCTATAAAAAGTTTATATATATATTATATCTGCAATGCCCTACAAAGTCAAGAAAGGGAGATGCGAACATCTCCCTTTTGCTCATATCTCATTTTTTCTGATTGAGCCATTTCTTTTCTCTTGATTTTGTAATTACAAAGAAGAAGATTCCCAATGCTATTGCAGTAACAACCCATGATATAGGATATGACATATAAAGTATCTCAAGGTCTTTCACAGTATGATACGGTGCACCGATTATGGTCATAACAAGCCTGATACCGCATGCGCCTATAAGACAGGTTAACATAGATCGGAAAGCAACACCCATACCGCGGAGTGCTCCTGCGCCAACCTCCATAAGCCCACAAAGGAAATACAGAGAGCATACATAATTCATTCTCACTATTCCATATTCTATTACCTGCGGCTCATCAGTAAAGAACTGCAGGAAAAATGCCGAGAATTCAGAAAATACGATTGAGAGCACAACACCAAACACTGCAGATATTCCCATTGCTACCCAGAAGCCTCTTCTCATTCTCTTGAAATTATGTGCACCGTAGTTTTGCCCGACAAAGGTAAGTGTAGCATGAAAAAATGAATTCATCGCAATGTAAACTATACCTTCCACGCTAGAGGCGGCAGAGTTACCTGCCATTACTTCAGAGCCACAGTTATTTATTGAAGATTGTATGATAATGTTTGAAATAGAGAAAACTGCACCCTGTATTCCGGCAGGGATACCAAGGACAATTATTTCTTTAAGTTCTTCGGAATATATTTTGATTTTTTTGATAACAAGCTTAAAGCAGTCATCCGTTTTAATAAGACAACGAATTACAAGAAATGCCGATATTATCTGTGAAATAACAGTAGCAAAAGCAACGCCTGCCACATCCATATCAAATAAAATGACAAACACAAGATTCAAAACAACATTGACTATTCCCGACAGCATAAGATACTTTGTAGGTCTTTTTGAATCTCCCACCGCACGGAGTATCGCGCTGCCAAAATTATATATCAACATAGCAGGAATACCCATAAAATATATTTTCATATAAAGGGTTGAAAGGTTTATTACATCCTCGGGAGAGCTCATCCATATCAGGAGCTGTTTTGAAAGGAAAAATCCTGCTATTGCAAGAAAAACACCGCCTGCAAGACACACAGCAATTGCAGTATGTACAGCCTTTGAAACGCCTGACCTATTCCCTGCTCCGAACTTTCTCGCAACAATAACATTTGTCGCCGATGAAAGTCCAACAAAAACACCGATGATAAGATTTATTGCCGAGCCTGTCGAACCTACCGCCGCAAGGGATTTCGGTCCTGCGAATCTGCCTACAACAATCATATCTGCCGCATTATAAAGTGTCTGCAGAACGCCTGAAATCATAATGGGAATTGCAAACGCAATAATAAGTCTGAAAATGTTACCTCGGGTCATATCAACGGTATGTTTTTTCATAACTTGCACCTCTTTTCTCCTTCATTTTACTCCTCCCAGCAGTAATGTCAAGGACTATTTATATATATTTTGTGCCATTTTTTCATTTAATGAAAAATACTGTTCCTATATGGCGAAAACTTCTTTTTTATCCTCTCGCATTATGACAAAATGTGCACACTCAAAATGCTAAAATGCAGTATAAGAATTCTGAAAGGATGATTTACTAATGAATGGTTTCGCGCCGAAGCCGCTTTTGAAACGAAGCGGTAAAAAACGCAGTTTTTTTAATGGACAAGCAGGAAAAAAAGTAAAAAAATACATATTCTCCCAAATGGCACTTAAATGCCTGTGCGCCTTTTTACTGTCACGCACAGCGCTTATAGGAGGTGCCTCTCCGCTGGGACTTTCTTTTTTTGTGGCAAATTTTTCACAGAGTGCCACCTACCCATGTGCCATCGCGCTCGTGCTCGGTCTTATTTTTTCGGGTAAAGGCATCTTAACAGTTGGAAAATACATAATCGCTATAATTCTTTTTTCGCTTATTTGGGAAAGGTTTTTGCCCGAAAAATATAAAAACGCACGCTTCTCGGCTGTGCTTGCCTCACTTTGTCTTCTTTTTTCAGGACTTTTTCTGCTTTTTTCAGATATAACTTTTGGCGGTTATCCGCTTATGTATGACAGTATGGTGCTGATTATAGAATGTGCAACCTTGTGGCTTTTTACAAGAGCATTCTGCGTGGCACTCGGTCTTCTTTCAAATCTTCTCGTAAGACGCACTCTTACTGCTGAAGAAACTGTGTCTGTCGCTCTTTTTGTGGGTGGTGTATTATGCGGTCTGGGCGGAGTGGGCATAGGAGGATTCTTTTCTCTTACGGGAACTCTGTGCGTTTTCTTCGTGCTTTTATTTGCCCTGCGTTTTGGCAGCCTCGAGGGGTGCACAGCAGGTATTGTGATGGGGGTTGTATACTCTTTAAGCCAGGGAAGAATAGATGTCTCTGCCGCATCTTTTGCGATGAGCGGATTATGTGCAGGATACTTTTCCCGATACGGAAGATGGAGCGTGTGCATCTCTTTTATTGTAGTAAATGCCGCGGTCACCATACTTTCAAACGGGTCCACAGAGGTCCTCATAAACTTATTTGATGCAGTGATCGCCTCCGTTATACTTTATAGTATTCCCCAGAAGGCTTTTAGTGCACTGGGGGGCTTTTCTCCTTCTTCTCCCCCTGCCTTAAGGCTTGCGGCAAATAAGCTTGGCGGCGCTCAAGCTACTATAAACAAATGCGAGAAGAGCTTTCGGCGTATGTTTGAGCTTCGCAATAATAACGAATACAATATGCTCCTTCTCTACAGAAGAACTGCCAGAAATACCTGCGGAAGCTGTGGACTGCGGAAGTATTGCTGGGGACGTGACGCAAAGGCAACAAAGGAGTCAATGGACCTTTTATGCGCATCGCTCAATGACGGAAAAGCTCCTCTCCCTGAAAGCGCTCCTAACCACTGTCTTCGCAAGGAACAGTTTGTAAAAGAATTTTCGCGTATGTTTGAAATATATAAAAATGACTGTATGTGGACGGAAAAAATGAACGAGCTTCGCACCACTGCATATTCCACTTTTTCTGCAGTTGCGGGTATTCTCGGTCTTTGCAGAGATAATATCTTAAGCGAAAATGAGTGTGACAGTGTTGCCGCGGACAATCTTCGCTCAAGACTTCGCAAGGAGGGTATTTCATCGAGCGAGGTTTATGTAACAGGGAAAGACGACGAGATGAAAATAGAGGTAAAGCTTGACGGTTGCGGAGGGTTCGGCAGATGCGAGGGTGCAGTATGCAAAGTACTTGAAAATGCACTCGCAAAGCCTTTTGTCCGTACAGGAATACGCAATTGCGGAGAGTGCACGGCAACCTATGTCGTAAAACCTTCCTTCAGCGTTACTACTGCGGTGGCAAGTGCAGTAAAAACCAAAAAGAAGGTGAGCGGAGACCACGCTGTTTACGCGCTTCTTGACAGGCACACATATGCAATGATACTTTGTGACGGAATGGGAAGCGGCGAGGTTGCTCGTGAGGAAAGCAGAACCTGTGCTAATCTCCTTCTCTCACTTTTAAGTCACAACATACAGGTGCCCACTGCAATCAACATTATAAATTCCATGCTTCTGTGGACCTTTTCGGGAAGCGTTGCGGCGATTGATTTATGTCTTATAAACCTTGATGACGGGACCTCTAAAATCTACAAATGCGGAGGGGCAGGAAGCTACGCAAAAATAAAAAATGAAGTTACAAGCATTGCCTCACCAACTCTGCCTGCAGGCTCCTTTTCAAACAGTGACACAGAGGTTTTCTCTGTTGATTCCGAAAAAGGGAGTATGCTTGTAATGGTATCAGACGGAATAATTTCATCAGAGAACTCGCAAAAAAGCTGGATAAGGGAAATGATTGATAAGTACGACGGTAATGAACCGGAGGAGCTTTCGCAAATGATACTTTCACGCGCAAAGGAAATCGTCTCCTCACCTCCTGATGACCTGACCGTTATGGCGGCATATATTGGATAAAACAGATGTTTAGCTTCGTACGGGGATGTCAATAATTGAAATAAGGAGTTGATTAAATGAGTAATAACACCCGCAAAATAGTTGTTTTGAACAATATTGATTCTCCCCGTATTGAGCAGGCTATTTTCATACTGCGCGATGAAGTGACGGTAAGTGAAAATGATGCTGTGAGCGAGGCACAAAAAATAGTTGACAATTACTTAAAGTCGCTCTCTTCGCCACCGTCTCCCCCTCCGAAAAAATTTAAGTCAAAGTTCCTTTTCGGTATGACGGTCTATACATTCGCGATGGTTATGCTGACTGCTTATATAATAACTCTTATGGGATAAAAAAGGCGATACACAGACAACCTGTGTATCGCCTTTTTTATTCAAATCTTAAAGGAAAGATAAAACGCTATCAAGCTGATAATCATACATCCGTAATAGAGCAGTTTTATACTGAAAGAAAGTGTGATAATCGGTCTGCTGCCAAAACTTTCTTCAAGCTCGTGTTTCGAAATAGTTTTGTCATTTTCAAGGAACTTTAATAATTCCTCTTTGTAGTTTTCTCTTGCCTCTTCTATTTCTTCCTGCGAGTAGCCCTCGCTCTCCATACTTTCTTTTTCTTTATATAATTTTCTTAAATTGCGGTATGATTCATTTTCCGCACTGAAACGTTTTTTGAGACCATAGTACTTGAAGTTATTCTCCTCATTACTGAATACTCCATAGGCATATTTCCCTTTGGTTTTCTCCGGGGCATTCACCTTATAGTCACGCTCAATCTGGCATATTACGTTCTGGCTCTGTTTAACGTCGAACCTGTTTCTTATATCTATAAAGTAGAACAGGAGCGACACTACAAACAAAAAACCTGAAACAAATGTGCTTGCAAGAGGGTATTTTGTGATAAGACTTCCGTAAAGTGCCAATGATGCGGCAAAAACGGCTGTGAAGTAATTTATCATAGTCGTTCTCTGCTCTGCATGATAATAAAAATACGCACACGCCTGCTGATAAAAATCTCTGTCTTCAAGTCCTTTTTTGGAGTTCTCCGTTTTTTCTTCCATAACCTTGTTTTCTTCCATAAAAATACCTCCCTCGCCAGACAATGCCATATTATGACATTATTCTAACATAGGGAGGTACTAAAATCAAGCTTATTTTACAGTGTGAGAAGATAGCGGTAAAGCATTATTACTGCTTCTGCACGGGTTAAATTATCCTGCGGACGAAGATATCCTCCGTCTCCGCAGATCACTTCCATTCCGCCGAGTATTGCGCAATATCCGATTTTACCCTCTGAAAGAAGTTTTGAATCAGCAAAATCCACCTTGTAAATGTTTTGAAGCTTTGCTACTCTTTCAAGTCCTGCCATACGAATTACATATACAAATGCCTCTTCTCTTTTCACCTCTGCAGAAGGATTTTTCTCCTCCTCACTTATCACCTTTTCACGGATTAAGTTCTCGTAAAGGTCCTCTGTGCTATATGTGTGATAATACTTTCCGTATATTCCTGATGCCAGAAAGCGCAGAAGCTCTTCCTGCGTAATATATTCCTCGGGATTTAATTTTTCTCCCTCAAGACCTATCTGTATTTCGGCAAGCTTATTTGCTGCTTCTTCTACCCAATGTCCCTCTATATCGTCATAGAAAAACGCTTGATTCTGGTCTTTCTCCGCATTTTTAACTTCGCCTGTAAGAGCGTCTATGATTACGCCCTTTTTCTCAAGTGTTGCACAGAGAGTATAGCTTTCACCTATTTTTACATACATCTTTATAATGGGTGAATACTCTGCTATTTTGCCATATGCCACGACACTTTCTATCGCCTTTTCAAGTGACGGGAACTGTGTATCGGTGAAATGGAGGGAGAAGTTTGTTATGATAGCGTTTTCCGCATCATATGTTACATTTATGCCTTCATTTATGTGTTTGAGTCCATTTATTTCACGATAATAATAAGAATTTACAAAGCCATTATTGTCCTCGCATTTTTCGAGAACCGTTTCCTTAAACTCCGTGGTTGCAGAATTCAAAAACTGCTCAATTTTCTTTTCGGCAACGCTCTTCTGCTGCGGGGTAAGTGCCTCTATATCCTTACGGTTTTCCTTTGCACTCTGATTAAGGCTTATAAGCTTTCCATCCTCGGCATATGCACTGATATGAAGATAGCTATATGCTTTTTCTTCTTCGTTTACATAGTTAAGATTATAGACGTACTTTCCGCCATCATTTTTTATAAGATTACTGCTCTTGAGCTTTACTCCGTCGGGGAATTTTATGTAGGGAAGCGATTTTATTTTTTCTTCTATTCCTCTTACGCTTAAAAGCCCTTCAACCGCAGTTATTTCCTCAAGTTCTTCAGGGGTGAGAGAGTCGTTCTTATTGCTGGGTGAGCCCATCGACTCTGCGGACTCATCACGGAAAATTTCGTCTTCCGATTTGGTTTCTTTAACAATCTCACCTGTTGCAAGGCTTATAAATCCCGCTTCATTGTCCTTTATTCTGTAAATAAGCGCTCCCTTTGTTCTTTTTTCTCCCTTTTCTTTCCAATCGGGGTTATACTCGTTCTGATAGACAAGCTCTGGCGGGAATGCTTCCTTGTATCTTGCAATATAGTCTGCAATTTCGCCACTGCTTTGTGCAAAAGAAGTTTTGTAGTTAATATTTGCCGACATATTGCTGATGTATAGCATATCATCCTCTGTAATGCCGACTGTGACATTTACAAAATTGTCCTTCACATAAATTTCGTTTTTATATCTTTTATATGTAAGCGAATATCTGAGAAAAGAGCCTGCACTATAGGATTTCTCATCAAAAATCAGAACATCTGTGGGGTCCTGATACATTTCGGGAAGTGCCTTTTTAATAAATTCCCCTGCAAAAGAAATTATCTCATTCTTTGAAACTCCCGAAAGCTTTTTCTGTGCCATTTTCTGCGTATAAACATAATAGCTTCTTATATGTCCCTCTTCGTCGGCACTTATGCTTACTGATTTATCGTATGAGGGAGAATGCCAGTCAAAATTGTAGTATATCTGCTCACCATATTTTGAAATATTGCTTTCAAAAATGTTAAGCTGTGTCGGAATATCAACCTTACTCTTTACTGCAACAAGTACCTTTTCAAGCTCGCCTGAAGCAACAGTGTCAGCATAGGCTGTGGGAACAAGCATTAAAAATGATAATATAATTGCAATAAGTTTTTTCATATACATTCTCCTTCCTTTTTCATACTCTGTTATTCATTCTTTCAAGCGCTTCTGCCTTAAATGAGGCGAAACGATTCTCCTCAATTGCAAGCCTTATTTTTGCCATAAGGTCATTATAGAAATGAAGATTATGAAGCACGCAAAGTCTCATACCGAGCATCTCTTTTGCTTTTATGAGATGGCGGATATAGCTGCGAGAGTAGTTTCTGCAGGCAGGACACTGACATCCCTCCTGAAGAGGGCGGTCGTCTCTTTCAAACTTTTTGTTATTAAGATTAAGCACACCTATATCGGTAAAGAGATTGGCGTGTCTTGCATTTCTGCTTGTGATAACGCAGTCGAAGAAATCAACGCCTCTCTCCACTGCTTCGAGTATATTCTGCGGTGTTCCTACTCCCATAAGGTAGCGGGGCTTGTCCTTCGGCATATAAGGCTCAACTGCATCTATAATGCGGTACATTTCCTCTGCGCTCTCTCCTACTGCAAGTCCGCCGATTGCATATCCGTCAAGGTCAAGCGTTGCAATCCTTTTCATATGCTCAATACGAAGGTCCTCATATGTTCCGCCCTGATTTATGCCGAAAAGCATCTGATTTTTATTGATAGTTTCAGGAAGCGCATTAAGGCGTGTAAGCTCTGCTTTGCAACGCTCAAGCCAGCGGTATGTGCGGTCGCATGAATTTTTTACATATTCATAAGGTGCAGGATTTTCAATACATTCGTCAAACGCCATCGCAATAGTAGACGCCAGATTTGACTGAATTTGCATACTTTCTTCAGGACCCATAAATATACGCTTACCGTCAATATGCGACTGAAAATTAACGCCCTCCTCTGTAATCTTGCGCAGTGACGCAAGCGAAAACACCTGAAATCCACCGCTGTCGGTAAGAATGGGTCTGTCCCAGTTCATAAACTTGTGAAGTCCGCCCATATCACGGATAAGGTCATCACCGGGGCGCACATGAAGGTGGTAGGTATTTGAAAGCTCCACCTGGCATCCGACATCCTTAAGGTCAAGCGACGAAACCGCTCCCTTAATTGCCGCAGATGTACCGACATTCATAAATACGGGGGTTTGTATTGTTCCATGCACCGTCTTAAACTCGCCACGACGGGCACGGTTTTCCTGATTCTTTAGTGTAAACATAATATACCTCTTAAACATCCATAATTACGGGTAAAATCATGGGTTTTCTGTGTGTTCCTTCGTAAATGTAGCTTCCGAGAGCATTTTTCACGTTGTTTTTAATAGTGTTCCAGTCGTGGTTTTTTGAAATAAGGGTATCCTGAAGCGTTACTGTTGCTATTTTCTTGAGTTCTTCCATAACACCCTCATTATCACGCATATAGATAAATCCGCGCGTGATAACCTCGGGCTCTGCCGCCATTTTATGAGTTTTTCCGTTGATCGCCATAACGACCATAATAATGCCGTCCTCTGCAAGATGCTTTCTGTCGCGCAGAACGATACTTCCTACATCTCCTACACCATATCCGTCAACAAGGAGTTCGCCTGCCTGTACATTTCCTGTAACCTTCGCACTTCCTTGGGAAAATTCAAGCACACTTCCGTTTTCAAGCTTGAAAATATTTTTCTTCGGGATGCCCATTTCCTCCGCAAGCATAGCGTGTCTGCGAAGATGGCGGCTTTCTCCGTGCACAGGGATAAAATACTTGGGCTTTGTAAGCCCCATAATGATTTTAAGCTCTTCCTGACAGGCGTGTCCTGATACGTGAACCTCTGTGAGTGCAGAATGAATTACTTCTGCGCCCTTGCGGTAAAGCTCGTTTATTACATTCGAAACCGTCTTTTCATTTCCCGGAATCGGCGATGCCGAGATTATTACAAGATCTCCCTTCCCAATCTCGACCTTCTTATGGTCTGAAAACGCCATTCTTGTGAGGGCGCTCATTCTCTCGCCCTGACTGCCTGTTGTAATTATAACAAGCTGATGGTCCTGATATTTCTTTACATCTTCTATGGGTATCATAGTTCCCTCGGGTATTTTGAGGTAGCCAAGCGTTGATGCAACTTCTATGATATTTACCATACTTCTTCCTGATACCGCTACTTTTCTGCGATTTCTTACAGCGGCATTTATAACCTGCTGCACGCGGTCTACATTGGAGGCAAAGGTCGCAACAAATATTCTTGAGCGAGTGCCCTTGAAAAGAGATTCAAAGGTTTCGCCAACCTTCCTTTCGCTCATTGTATAGCCTGGGCGCTCAACATTTGTAGAGTCACTCATAAGGGCAAGCACACCCTGTTTTCCAAGCTCTCCAAAACGCGCAAGGTCAATCATACTGCCCTCAATGGGTGTAGTATCAATTTTGAAATCTCCTGTGTGAACTACTGTTCCGACAGGAGTCTTTATAGCCATACCAACTGCAT
>JAZNTQ010000105.1:0-8051 GCA_045591865.1 Clostridia bacterium | reverse complement strand
CCTCGCTGTTTTACCGAAAAATACAAATGAGAAAAAGTCATTTATACTAAGAATTCTATATGTAACATAAGTTAATGCCGCTAGTGCACCAGCAACAACGACAACTGCAAAAACTC
This sequence comes from Clostridia bacterium, assembly GCA_045591865.1. Lineage (GTDB taxonomy): Bacteria > Bacillota > Clostridia > UMGS1883 > UMGS1883 > UMGS1883. The sequence goes on along the minus strand of JAZNTQ010000105.1, from coordinate 7,935 downwards.
CTGTGTATGCTCTGAAAGTCTCTATTTTTTCAAAGTTCATTGTAATGTAGAGCATATGGCAATAGTAAATTTCGAGCGTGTATTTTCCTATATTAACGATAAACGAAATTATTTTTGAGTTTTTATTAACATTAAGACACGCCATGCCGACAAATACAACACCGCTGATGCCTGCCAACACACGCAAAATCACATTACTGATACTGTCCGCATCGTGGTATAGCGGGTTGTTTACAACTATCAGCATATATACAATAAATGATACAATCGAAATGATATTGTGCAAAGCCTTATTTCTGATAATTAAAGATACAATTTCCTTATATCTTGACACAAGATAGCCTATGCCAAAAAACAAGCTATAGTATATTACATATTTTGCGCCAAAAAGGGTTGAATGACCGCTTGCTGCCAGAAGAAACCACGGAATCATCAGAACTCCAAAGCTGGCGCCAAGAGTAATAAGGCTTATAAATTCATTTTTTCTCTTTCTTGCTATAAAATCTGCAACTGCAAAAATCACGGTCAGGAAAAACACTACCCATAAAAACCATAATCCTGATTCAAGGGAAGTAAACAAAAGCTTTGTTGCCCTTATGAGGTTTCTTTGTTGCACTCCTATAATTCCAACTTTTATTATGTAAAAGTAAGAGAAGAATGGTATCAGATAACTGCAAGCTCTTTTTATAAGCTTTGATTTCAATTCGTCAAGGCTATTGCATTTTGGAGAAAAATAACCACTGACAAACATAAAAAGCGGAATCTGAATTGACCAAATAATATTAAATATTAGTATATCTTGATAATCCTTTACGAAAAACTGGAATACATGCCCGAAGAACACCAATAAAATAGCTATTCCTTTTATAGTATCAAGTCTGATATCTCTCTGTTTCATAAGCATTACCCTTCTCTTTTTTAATTATCGTCTGTAAATCTGAATCCTATTTTTTTGCCTGCTTTCTTCACTGTATCATATAAGCTTTCAGGACATATATTTTTGATATACAGCTTAAGCTTGAACTCAAAAAGCTCTTTGAAGCTTAATATTTCTCTTTCATTTGAGGAATTAAGGATATATCCCTTTTTCTTCATAGCCTTTATTGCCTGAGAAAGATATTTTCCCTTTACCACTCCGTGACAGATATGAAGCACATCTCGATTGTCGTAAACGCATTTTCCACTCAGGTTGTGACTTTTCTCTTCGTTTCGCATTATTTCAAACCGCCATGCGTTATAGTCGCCTTCACCTATCATCTTAAGAAGGTCTTCCCTCTTCCATATCGCTGCGAGAAGACTGACTCCGTATTTTTTATCGTCTTTAATCTCTGTAAGATAAGGAATATTCTTATACTTATCAGCTTTTAGCTTTGAAAAAGTCTGAAGCTTATAGTAGACTATATTTTCTTTTTCCATAAAATCTACAATTTTCTCTATTTCATCGTTATCCACTTTATCAGCAATAAAGAAATCCTCCAGCAAAAGGCACACATAATCGCTATCCATACTATTTAGTGCAGCGCGCGTGCGTGTGCTCCACTGAGCATCTTTTCCGCAGTGAATAACATTAAGGTTCTCTCTTTTGTATTCCTTTTCGTTGTTTGCCAAATAGAGGGGGGCAGTTCTGTCGCTCCAGTTTTTCTCTATCAGGTCAAAGAAGCTGTCCCACATATCCGAATATCCGTCATAAGATACTACAAGTACTGAAAGCTTATTATTCACACTCTATTCCTCCGGAATTCTGAAATTCTTTGAAACTTTGCAATAACATATCTTTTTCAGAAACAAGTATTTCGCAGTCCAGTTCTTCAAAAGGCCACTTGACACCTATTTCTTCATCATCAAATTTTATCCCGCTATCATATTTAGGGGCATAAATATCGGTGCACTTATAGGAAAAGATATTTTCTTCGTCGAGAGCCATAAATCCGTGAGCAAATCCTGCAGGAATGTAGAGAACGCTATGATTTTCTTCTGAAAGATAAAACCCTTCCCACTTACCGAATGTCGGAGAGTTTTTTCTCAAATCCACCGCCACATCGTACACGCGCCCTTTGATGACGCGGATTAGCTTTCCCTGCGGATGCTTTGTCTGAAAATGAAGGCCGCGGATTGTTCCCTTTATGGATTTTGACTCATTGAATTCCATAAAAGTTGTCGGTAATCCATTTTCCTCAAAAAATCTTTTTTCAAAATCCTTTATGAAATAGCCTCGCTTATCCTCAAAAACATGAGGCTTAATCAAAACAAGTCCGTCAATCGATGTTTTTTTGATTTCTAATGGCATTATCTTTTCCTCCAATCTATCGTGCGATTGATTCCTTCTTGGAATCCAACACGCACCTTAAAGCCCGTCTGTGAAGCAAGCTTTTCAGTAGAGTACCAGCTTGCCTCATATTTAAGCCCGTCATCCGGACGGACGCCCAGCTTTATTTTATCAGGCTTTCCCATTATACTTCCCACTTCAAGCAAATAGTCACGAAGAGGTCTGGGATTGCCACTTCCAAGATAATATTCTCCGCTGCTTGCTTTTGTCTTTCCTAAAAGATATGCAGCATATACCAAATCTTCGATATAGAGGAAATCATACATCTGCGTTGCACTGCCGAACGTTGCATCTTCTCCGTTCATCAGAGAATCAATTGTGTATCCGATGATATTTCCATTTATGCTATACGGTCCAAAAAGATTTGCAAACTGCATCCAGACGCAGTCTATACCAAGTTTTTTTGAAAGTACGCTTGTGATGTTATGAGCTGCGTTCTTTGAAATACCATAGATTACATTTTCAGACTGCAGTTCAAGTGCTGCTGCATTCCGGGCAATTTTTTCCGTTATTGTTCCTGCAAAAAGAATTTTACTGCAACCCATTTCTTTCGCAGCCTTTACTGCATCACAAGAGCCTTTGACATTCATAAGCTGAAGCTCGTAGTTTGCCCTGCCTGCACCGCCTGCACCTGCCCATGCTATGTGATAAAACACCTCTGGCGAAAAATGCCCAACACGGGCGGAGAGTTTATCGTAATCATTCAGGTCGCAATAGACTACTTTTACATTATTAAATTTTTCAAGCATAGAAATGTTCTCTTCCTCGTTGCGCACTACAGCAATAACTTCAGCTCCGTGCTCACAGAGACATTTAACAAGCCAGTAGCCTACAAATCCATTTGCCCCCGTAACAATACACTTTTTCAAGATTTTCACCCCAAAAATTCTTTTATCTGCTTATCCATACATCCGGATATATCCTTATTCTCCAGATAAACCTTAGTCCACTCGCATATTTTTTCCATAGTGGTATCTATGTGCCACTTCGGTTTCCAGCCAAATGTGGATTTCATCTTTGAACAGTCAAGTTTGAGGAAATTTGCTTCGTGAGGCGCATTTTTCTCAGCAACATTAACCCACGATGCTCCTCTTCCCCATTTTTCACAGAATAAATCCACAAGGTCACCTGTAGTTACACAGTCACAGTCATCAGGCCCTACATTATAGTTTCCTGAAAAAGAAATGTCCTCGTACTGCTTCCACGCAATAAGGAGATATGCATAAAGAGGCTCCAGCACATGCTCATAAGGGCGGGTTGAATAAGGGTTTCTTACTACAATTTTCTCATTTTTCATAGTCGCCCTTATACAGTCGGGGATAATTCTGTCGTTGGCAAAATCACCGCCGCCGATAACATTTCCCGCTCTCGCAGTAGAAATAGCAACCTTTCCGTCCCCAAAGAAGCTCTTTTTATAAGAAGATGTTACAAGCTCGGAGCAGGATTTACTGTTCGAATAGGGGTCGTATCCGTCAAGATATTCGTCCTCTCTGTAGCCCCAGCACCACTCGTTATTTCTGTACACCTTGTCCGTTGTAACATTGAGGAAAGATTTAACTGACTCTGTACTTCTTACACATTCAAGAATGTTTACAGTTCCCATTACGTTTACATCATAAGTGTATCTTGGTTCTTTATAAGAATCTCTCACAATGGGTTGTGCCGCAAGATGGAAAACAATTTCAGGCTGAACCTTTTCAAAGGTTTCGTTAAGCTTTCCAATATCTCTTATGTCACCTATCACGGAGTTTATTTCTTTCTCAACCCCCGAAAGCTCAAACACACTCGGGTCTGTGGGAGGTGTGAGGGAATATCCTGTTACTTCTGCACCAAAGCCTGTAAGCATTTTACAAAGCCATGTTCCCTTAAAGCCCGTATGCCCTGTTATCAATACTTTTTTACCTTTATAAAAATTCTGCATAATTACCAAACCTTCCAGGGAGCTTCTTTCTTCTCCCATAATCCTTCAAGCTTTTCCTTATCGCGAAGGGTGTCCATGCACTGCCAGAATCCGTTGTGCTTATAAGCGGCAAGTTCTCCCTCTTTTACAAGAGTTTCAAGAGGGGCTCTTTCAAAAATGGTTTCATCTCCGTCGATATAGTTGAGCACATCATTTTCAAGCACCATAAAGCCGCCGTTTATCCAGCCGCCGTCTTCAATTGCCTTTTCTTCAAAGGCATTGATTATACCGCTTGATGCGATATCAAGCTTTCCATATCTTCCGCCGGGCTGAATCGCTGTGAGTGTAGCTTTTTTACCCTGAGCCTTATGATATTTTATAAGCTCATTTATATCAACATCCGAAACTCCGTCACCGTAGGTAAGCATAAATGGTTCACCATCAAGATATTTGCCGACTCTCTTTATCCTGCCGCCTGTCATTGTGTTAAGACCTGTATCAATAAGAGTAACTTTCCACGGTTCTGTAAAATTGTTATGAACTATCATCTTATTCTCTGCGGTAAAGTCAAAGGTAACATCCGACATATGCAGGTAATAATCTGCAAAAAATTCTTTTATGACATACTGCTTATACCCGCAGCATATTACAAAATCATTAAATCCAAAGCTGGAATAATATTTCATTATGTGCCAAAGAATAGGGTATCCGCCGATTTCTATCATGGGCTTGGGCTTAAGATGACTCTCCTCTGAGATTCTGGTACCAAAACCACCTGCAAGAATTACAACTTTCATTTTCCTTACCTCCTGTAATAATTTATCTTTTCATCAGCCGCACTTTTTTACAAAAAGAATTTTCTTTATCACACCGAAAAACAAATTCCTTACTGTAAGAATACTGCTTTTTAAAACACCTTTATTTTCACCTATCCTATAGAGCATATAATGGTGCTCTATAAGCTTTAATTTGGAATGATTTGAAATCGAGCCTGTGCGTTTCCTGTAACTGGCTAAAGTTTCATTCAGCAGATAACAGTTTCCCTTTTCAATCGCCTTGAGCCAGATTGCATAATCATTATTCTTCTTGAGGTCTGCAATTTGTATAAGACCTATCTTTTTGGCATCATACATTACCGTAAGACATCCTACCCAGCAGTAATTATACATTCCTGCCTTGGTAATTTTATGTGGTCCTGTCACCTTTACCCCATACGAATTTGAGTTCTCGTCGATTTCTTCATAATCGGTATACGAAAAGGCGTACCCGTTCTCTTCCATAAATGCAATCTGCTTTTCAAGCTTTTCTGGCATCCATACATCATCGCTGTCAAGAAATGCAATCCATCTACCTTTTGCTTCCTGAAGAGCACGGTTTCTGGAAATCGCAGCTCCGCTGTTCTTCTCGTTTTTCAGATATTTTATTCTTTCGTCCTTAATCTGGAAAACAACCTCGTCGGTGTTATCTGTTGAGCAATCGTCAACAATTATAAGCTCAAGGTTCTGGTAGGTCTGATTCAAAACAGAATTGATTGACTCTTTTATGTATGCCGCTGTGTTATAGGACGGCATTATTACTGAAACCAGCTTATTCACTCAAATTTCCTCATTTCATAAGAGAAAGGCTCTCGCGCTGCTTCTCGTTATACTCTTCCTCTGTGACTTTTCCTGTGCGCAGAAGATAATCACCCAAATCCTCCGCGGTATCCATACCCTCTTGAGAAATACCGTCCTGCTTCACAAAAGCACGCCACACTGTAAGAAAAATTATTTTTACATCCCCTAAGAATGTGATGCTTTTTATGTACTCAAGGTCAAAACTAAGTTTCTCTTCCCAGGTAATTCCATTTCTCCCGCTTATCTGCGCAAGACCTGAAAGCCCAGGTCTTACACTTTGCCTTTTCATCTGCTCATCGGTAAAAAAGACCATATCACGAACAAGCTGAGGTCTGGGGCCTATGACCGACATATCTCCCTTTAAAATATTAAATGCTTCGGGGAGTTCATCAAGGCTTGTACCTCTGAGGAATTTTCCAAACCTTGTAAGGCGCATATCATCCGGAAGAAGATTTCCGTGTTCGTCACATTCATTTGTCATACTGCGGAATTTATAAAGATAGAAAATCTTTCCGTTAAGCCCCGGGCGTGCCTGCCTGAATATAACGGGGCTTCCAAGTTTAACCCTGACGAGCAGAGCTACAATTATGTAAAGCCACGAAAAAACAATTATTGCTGCCAACGCGCAAATTATATCAATAACTCGCTTAAAGTATCTTTCATACATTAAAATAACCCCTTGATTATATCTATAACTTTCTGCTGCTGTGCCAATGTCATTTTTATATCGCTTGGAAGACACAGTCCGCGTCTGAATATATCTTCTCCCACATTGTCACCTGCAGTTATAAAGTCAAATCCTTTATATACAGGCTGCATATGCATAGGCTTCCATATAGGACGTGCCTCTATATTTTCCTTTTCGAGAGCAATGCGTATTTTTTCAGGAGTAACCCTTTCCATAGCTTCTTCATCGATAAGCATACAACTGAGCCAGAAATTAGGAACTGTACACTCTTCGTATGGGTTCATCGAAACGGGAAGTCCTCGAAGCCCCTCTTTGTATCTCATATAAATTTCTTCTTTAAGCTTTCTGTGTTCCTCGAGATGGAAGAGCTGTCCTCTTCCGATTCCTGCAACGACGTTGCTCATACGGTAATTATACCCTATATGCTCGTGCTGATAATGAGGTGCCTGCTCTCTCGCCTGAGTTGAGAAAAAGCGTACTCTTGAAACTGCTTCTTCATCATCAGACAGGAACATCCCTCCTCCTGAAGTGGTGATAATTTTATTTCCGTTGAAACTTACAGCATTAAACTTCCCAAAAGAGCCTGTCTGCTTCCCTTTATATGTAGCCGAAAGTGATTCTGCGGCATCCTCAATCAAAACCACCCCGTATTCGTCACAAAGCTGTGTAATCTCATCGAGCTTCGCAGGAGTTCCGTAAAGGTTCACCACAATTACCGCTTTTGTCCTGCCTTTGTATTTTTCAAGCGCTATCCTAAGTGCTTTTGGATCCATATTCCATGTGTCACGCTCGCTATCAACAAAAACCTGTGTTCCATTTTCATAGCTTACAGGATTTACAGTAGCGGCAAAAGTAAGGTCGGAGCAGATTACTATATCTCCTCTTTCCACTCCTGCAAGCTTTACTGCAAGATGAAGCGCATGCGTTCCTGCAGTCATTGCAGCTGCTGCACGCACCCCTACAAAGTGAGCCATTTCATTTTCAAATTCTGTTACATTTTTACCAAGTGGCGCCACCCAATTGGTATCAAAGGCCTCTTTTACAAAGACCTGTTCTTCGCCATGCATTGTCGGTGAAGAAAGCCAAATTTTTTCACAATCAGGCATCCCGTTTCCTCCTCCAGAATTTTATGTATCCTTATACACCTATACTAGATTATTATATTACATTTCCCCTATTTAGTCAATGACTAATTAATAACATAGGAAAGTAATTTGTCAATCACTCCCGTTCAGGTCGATTTGAAAAGCTGCATTGCCTGCACTCTACACACCTCACGTATTTTATCAAAAACTCCATTGGGAACTTTTAAAAAATACTTTACTATTTATGCCTATTCTGGTAATATATAGGAAGATATGTGTAAAAATAAAAGAGGTATCAATATGATTAACGACAAAAAGGT
>JAZNTQ010000104.1:0-8441 GCA_045591865.1 Clostridia bacterium | reverse complement strand
GCATTTTTTGATTACAATTTTTAGGAGGTAATATATATGACAATCAAACCACTTGGCGACAGAGTCGTTATCAAAATGGTTGAAACTGAAGAAACAACAAAGAGCGGTATCGTTCTTCCCGGCAGCGCAAAGGAAAAGCCCCAGTATGCAGAGGTTGTTGCAGTAGGTCCCGGAGGAATGGTTGACGGTAAGGAAATTGCAATGGAAGTTAAGGTTGGCGATAAGGTGCTCCTTTCTAAATATGCAGGCACCGAAGTTAAGCTTGACGGTCAGGAATACACTATCCTTCGTCAGAACGAAATTCTTGCAAAGTTAGACTAATTTAAGGAGTGATTAAATATGGCAAAGGACATTTTATTCGGTGAAGAAGCGCGCAAAGCACTTGAAAGCGGCGTTAATCAGCTCGCTGATACAGTTAAAGTAACTCTTGGACCCAAGGGCAGAAACGTTGTTCTCGAAAAGAAATTCGGCGGTCCTCTCATCACAAACGACGGTGTTACAATCGCAAAGGAAATCGAGCTTGAAAACCCCTTTGAAAATATGGGTGCACAGCTCGTTCGCGAAGTTGCTACAAAGACAAACGATGTAGCAGGTGACGGTACTACAACCGCTACTCTTCTTGCACAGGCACTCGTGCGCGAGGGTCTTAAGAATGTTGCAGCAGGTGCTAATCCCATGGTGCTCCGCCGCGGTATCGCAAAGGCAGTCGACACCGCTGTTGACTGCATCGTTAAGAGCGCAAAGAAGGTTAATGGTAAGGAAGACATCGCTCGTGTTGCTTCAATTTCTGCAGGCGACGAAAAAATCGGTGCACTTATCGCAGACGCTATGGAAAAGGTTTCTAACGACGGTGTTATCACTATCGAAGAAGGTAAAACTGCCGAGACATACAGCGAGGTTGTTGAGGGTATGCAGTTTGACCGCGGTTACCTCTCTCCTTATATGGTAACTGATACTGAAAAGATGGAAGCAGTTCTTGACGACCCCTACATTCTTATCACAGACAAGAAGATTGCAAATATTCAGGATATTCTTCCCATTCTTGAGCAGATTGTTCAGCAGGGTAAGAAGCTCCTTATCATCGCAGAAGATATCGAGGGGGAGGCTCTCACAACTCTTATCGTCAATAAGCTCCGCGGAACATTTACATGCGTTGCAGTTAAGGCTCCCGGATTTGGCGACAGAAGAAAGGCTATGCTTCAGGATATCGCAATTTTAACCGGCGGTACAGTTATCAGCGAAGAGCTTGGTCTCGAGCTTAAGGATGCTGACTTCAGTCAGCTTGGTCGTTGCCGTCAGGCAAAGATTCTCAAGGAAGCAACAATCCTCGTAGACGGTATGGGCGACACGCAGTTAATCCGTGACCGTGTTGGACAGATAAAGAGCGAAATTGAGTCTACAACTAGTGAATTTGACCGCGAAAAGCTTCAGGAAAGACTTGCAAAGCTCGCAGGCGGTGTTGCCGTAATTAAAGTAGGTGCGGCAACAGAAGTTGAAATGAAGGAAATGAAGCTTCGTATTGAAGACGCTCTCGCTGCAACAAGAGCTGCAGTTGAAGAGGGCATCGTTGCAGGCGGTGGCACAAGCTATATCCTTGCAACAAAATGTGTGAAGGAGCTTGTAGAAACTCTTTCAGGCGATGAAAAGACAGGTGCTTCAATCGTTCTTCGTGCTATCGAAGAACCTGTTAAGCAGATTTGTGCAAACGCAGGTATTGAAGGCGCAGTAGTTGTTGAAAAGATTAAGACAGGAAAAGAAGGTATCGGCTACAATGCTCTTACAGACGAGTATGTAGATATGATGAAGGCAGGTATTGTTGACCCTGCAAAGGTTACAAGAAGTGCGCTTCAGAACGCGGCAAGTGTTGCGAGCATGGTGCTTACAACTGAAAGCATAGTTGCAGATAAGCCTCAGGAAGATGGCGGCGCAGCAGCGGCGGCACAGGCGGCTGCTATGGGCGGCGGAATGTATTAATATAGTCGGCTTCTAATTTAGCGCAGAACACAATATTCAAAATCAAAACGAGTGTATCGATTGATACACTCGTTTTTTATCCTAATATTCCGTATTTCAGTTTTATTCTTTCAAGCTTTTCTATCATTGCGCCGGCGCAGGTATAAAGAAATAATGCAGTTGACACTCCGTGTATTACATTAAAGCCGACGCCCGCGGCAAGCACCGTCAGAATGTACTCCCAAGTAGGATAAGAAACTGTTGATAAAAAGCTTAAATCAGCTATCGGTCCGTAAACAAGAACTATTGCCAATATGCCGAAAAGCGAAAGCGATAACTTGTTTTTCCTTACCCTCGGGCTATGAAAAATAAGTCCTGCAAGAAAGCCTACTGCCGCAAATCCAGACATCTGCCACGGTGTCCACGGTCCTTGCCCGAAATAAAAATTTGATACAAAGGCACTTATTGAACCTGTTAAGAAGCCGCACTCGGCACCAAAAGCTATCCCTGTTATTATAACTACTGCCGCAAGGGGCTTGAACTGCGGAAGTGCAAAAAAGGCTATTCTTCCTGCTATGCCAATTGCACACAGCACGCTTATCACTACTATTTCACGTGCCTGAGGTTTTCTTTTCTCAAATGAAAGAGCAAACGGAAGCATCGCCTCAAGCACCAGAAGAAAGCTTATGAAATAATATTTCTTGTCATCAAAAATATAAAGTCCCAGAAGCACCGTAAGAGGCATCAGTATAAAAAGGGTGAGTGCACCGAAGAGAAGTCCTCTCCCCTTTCTTCTTTTCGGGCTATTAACAATGATTTCACTCCCAAGTCTTTTCTGCGGAACAATTAAAATTGCCGCAATCCAAAAGGAAAGAATCACTCCTAAATCTACCGCATAGATTCGCCAGTCGTTATAAATATCACGGCATTTTGCAATCAAAAATATCCCTATAAGAATAAAAATTGCTCCTGCTATGTAGCCTGAAAGCTTTATCTTTTTCTTTTGAGAAACAGGAGGTCTTTCATTTTTATCTTCATTGATACTCGGAGGAGTATAGTTTTCTTCAATCTCCTCTCCGCCGCACGCACTTATAACGTCCTCCGTTGTGATACAGTTATTTATAATTCCTCTGGTCATACGGTTGGCGGCGGTTGTGTAGAAGCTTTTTCCCGAGAAGAATGGGGAAGGCTCATCCTCGCTCACGATACCTCCGTCAAAAAACATTGCGCATCTGTCGGCGTACCTTGCACAGAATTCAACATCGTGCGAAACCATAACTATAGTGACGCCGTCGTTTTTAAGTGAAGCAAGGATTTTTGAAAGCTTTTTCTTGAAATGCGCGTCCATTCCTTTTGTCGGCTCGTCAAGAAGAAGTATGTCGGGACTACGGAGAAGCACCTTTGCAAGTGCGACGCGCTGCATTTCACCTCCTGAAAGGTCATACGGATGACGTGGTAAAAGGTGCTGAAGCTCGCAAAGGGAGGCTATTTCACGGAATTTCTCTTCATCTCCCTTTGAAAGCATACTTTTAATGTCTTCCTCTACGGATTTCCCTGTAAAAAGCGTCTGGGGATTTTGCGGAAGAAGTCCAATCACTGTTTTTTCTCCACTTACTGTTATTTTTCCGCGATATGGCTTATTGATTTTGGAAATGAGGGAAAGGGTGGTCGTTTTACCGCTTCCGTTTCCTCCTAATATAGCATACATCTCGCCCTTTTTCATCTCAAGGGAGAGTGCTTTTATGACATCGGGAGAGTTTTTTTCGTATCTGAAATATACGTCCTTAATTTCAAGAACAGTTTCTCTATCTCTGCCCTTCTCTTCTTTTTTAATTTCTTTTGGAGAATTCTCTTTTAAGAAGTTTTCAATAAATCTTCTTCCTTCTCTTACCGTGACGGGAGAGCTTCCCCCTTTCTGGAGAGAGGCAAAAACACGCATTGCCGCAGGCATAGCCTCAAGCATAGTGCTTTTTTGTTCCTTTAACGCTTGTGCCGCATCACTCGGAGCGCCAAAAAATGCTACTCTTCCCCCGTTCAAAACTACCATTTTATCTGCAAAGGCAAGAGCCTCTTCAAGTCGGTGTTCTGAAAGGATAATCGTTACACCAAGCTCGCGGTTTATCTTATATACTGCCTCTAAAAGCTCCTGCGATGCAATCGGATCAAGCTGACTTGTTGGCTCGTCTAATATGAGCACGCTTGGCTGCATAACCATAACGGACGCAAGATTAAGAAGCTGTTTCTGACCGCCCGACAGGTCGGTTGTTTTTTTATAAAACCAGTCCTCAATGCCGAAAAATGATGCCATTTCTGCTACGCGTGCACGGATTTCGCTATTTTTTACACCGAGGCTTTCAAGCCCGAAAGCAAGCTCGTGCCATACCTTGTCAGTCACTATCTGATTTTCAGGAGACTGCATTACAAAGCCTATCTTTTCAGTCTGTGATTTTGTATCAAGTGAAAAAACGTCGTTTCCGTCAAAAAGAATGTCTCCGCTTTTCTCACCATTTGGCGAAAGAAGGGGCTTAAGAAGTCTTAAAAGAGTGGACTTGCCGCATCCCGACGGACCGCAGATTACTACAAATTCGCCCTTTTCTACCGAGAGAGATACACCGTCAAGCGCATAGCTATCCGAGGTAGGATATTTGAATGTAAGGTTATTTATTTTATAGCTTTCCATCTTATCGCCTCCCTCATTTCAATGATAATGGGTGTTATGCAAAGAAGAAAATATGCCATATGCACCTCAAGTGAAATTTTTCCAATTGTAAATGCGGGAAAATATGTATATGAAAGTGCTCCTTCATAAATTCCTGTAAAAATTATGAACACAAGTGCTATCATCCATAAAAGCGCAATTAAATCACGTTTTTCAAAGCGGAAAATAGAGTACGAAGTTCTGCCCGTAAGTCCATAGCCGCGGCTTTTCATACTGTCGGCAGTTTCAATTGCGTTTTCAAGCGACCACGTTATAAGAATTGAGAGTAGCTTAATTGCAGAGCGTATTCGCTTTATAATGCTTCCCTCGGACATATTTACTCCTAATGTTTTCTGAACTGCAGTTATTTCCCGAAGACGGGCTATAAAAGTCGGCACAAAGCGAAGCGTCATTGAAATCACAAGCGCAAGTGAGGGAATAATTCTGCCGAAGAGATAGATGAATTTATCACTCGTCATAACCTCATTATAGGACGAAAAATGTATTATTACCGCCATAAGCATCGTCGCCGCTGCAATTCCGTAGTAAAAGGATTCGGCGGTAAGAGGGTTTCCGCTTCTCAGATATGTTATCACCGTTACTCCCTCGTGATTAAAAAGAGGGTTTATAACTGCACCCAAAAGCATCACGGGAATTGCCGAAAGGATGCTTATGAAAGCGGCTTTTTTCCCTTTGAGCACCGCTAAATAAAATATAGCACAAAGAAGAGTGATGCCAAGCGATACGGGGTGCATAAGGAACATAGAAAGCCCTATCACAAGCAGGAAATATATGAAATTTACTATTGGGTGATATGTCTTAAATTCCTTCAAGGGGCACCTCTTTTCTGATTTATTTTACGTCTTTTCCCAGCGAGCAGGTATATGCCCACTCTATACGGTCGCCCTCTTTTAGTGCGTATCGGGAGCATCCGTAATTGGGAAACCATCCGTTGACGCTGTACATCCATCCTGAAAGCTCTCCGCAGTCAAACTCGTACAGATTATGAATGCCTTCAATATATGCGCTGTTATATATGGGAGTGCTTACGTACTCCATATGAATACCATTTCTCCGTGTCTCTCGCAAGAGAACATTGAAAACACTCTCCCCCTCATAAAATGTAACCGTTTTTTCTGCAAGGATTATTCCGTCTTTTGGAACAAGCTCCCATTTTGCCTTTTCGAGCTTGTCGAGACTACCAAGCAAGGCGTCACATCTTATTGAAAGAGTGCACTTCATTTCTTTGTCGCTTATAGTAACCGTCTGCGGTTCGATTGGCGCAGGCTTTCCTTCGGGGACAGGCTCGGTTTCGTATTCGTCAACCCCTGTTTCCCTATTTATTTTCATGCCCTGAAGGACTATGTATTCTGCGTCTTCTTTTTCCTCTATATGTACTTTCTCTTTTTCACGAGTAAGAGGGGCTTTTTCTTCTTTTGTTTCAGGGATTGACACTTCAGTCTGAACTATTTGTTCGGGTTTTTCCTTTTCTTTCTTTTCGGGGATATCGCCGCCGAGGCTATACGCAAGAACAAGAACTGCTAAAATCGTCAAAAGTGATATTATCTTCCCCTTATGTTTTTTTAGAAACTTCAAATGCTCCCCACCCTTTCCAGAAGGTTATATACCATTTGTGCTACTTCGGCTCGCATTATGTCTTTTTTTGGAAGAATTTCAAGTCCCTCTTCATTTATTATACCTTCACTTATGCAAAATGCAAGCGGTTTTATAGCCCAATCGGATGTTTTAATATAATCAATATACATTGAAAGAATGTCGCGCGATGCCATCAGTTCAATATTATTGGTAATGCCTAAAAATTCGGCGGCTCGCGAGAGCATAACTGCCGCGTCCTGCCTTGTGATTGTGCCATACGGATTAAAAAGGCCTTCCCCTACTCCATTTATAATGCCACCCTCATATGCCGCACCTGCATATCCGTAAAACCAATCGGTATTTTTCACATCCGAAAAAGCATCGGTATTTTTTGTTTCAATGCCAAGTGCTTTGACTATAATGGTAGCAAATTCGGCACGCGTCATAGTGTTTTCAGGGTCAAAAACACTTTCGCTTTTTCCATTAATTATACCATTTTGCGCAAGTCTCTTTATAGCCTCTTCGTTTTTGTGGTCTTTTGTATCGCTGAAGTTAATTTCTGTGATTTCGGCAACTGTTTCTTCTTTTGCTATATCATCAAATATTATTTCAACATCTGTCATCTTCATAATTTCGGGCATATCATTTTCAAACCTGCAAAGAGAAACAAGGCTATAAAAAGCCTGCTCTGTTGCCATCTGGTTAACATATCCCCTGCTCGTATGCTTAAAGCCACCATCACTTCTATACGAAAGAAGATTATCAAGCACTGTCTTTCCTTCTTTTACAAAGCGAGTATCATCAAGCTTTATTTTGAGGCTGCACAGAGCACAAAGCACCTGCGCAGTGCTTTCGCAATTTGCTGCACCGCTAAAGCCTCCGCTTTCATCCTGAATGCTCGAAAGCATCATAAGAGCTTTTTCCACCGCCTCATTCACCTTTTCAATATGAGCGTAAGAAGAAAGTGCGGTAAGTGCCATAGCGGTTATATCAACATCGCTCTTTGGGGCGCTTTTAATAAGCGACCACCCGCCGTCTTCTTTTTGAGAGTCTAGTATATATTCTATATACATTTCCCGTGTTGCCTTAATTTTCGCAGTGAGATTTTGAGGGATGTCGTAGTCTTTGCTATCAAGTGCAATAAGCGCCCATATCGCTCCGTTTATTCCCTGCGAAATTGTTTTTTCGTAATCGCCAAGGGGCGTTAAAAGATCATATCCAGCAACATCGGCAGGATTTTTCCCGATTGATGTGAGTGCAAGAATAACTCTTGAGTATTCGGTGTACTTCTTGCTGTGGAGATTTCCTTTATGCTCTTTGACATATTTTTCTACAGTTTTATAGTAGTTTCGATAGTATTCATCGGGGACTTCCACTTTGCTGCGCGCAAGTCCTATTACAGCCCACTCACCGCCGATGGAGGCAATTTGTGGCGACGGGACACTTTCCTCTATATACTGTGCAGTCTCTTTAATTACATCTTCTATAGTGACATCCTCTGCCATAGCGGAGGATGTCACTATAAAAATCGCCAGAACAAGTGACAAAATATTTCTTTTCATCTTATCATTCCTTTATGCTATCAAGCATACTGCAAAGCATCTTTGCACTTTGCGCTCTTGTAGTGCTTCCCTTGGGGACAAAGCTACCATCCTCAAAGCCATTTATTATACCGCATTTTTGAGCCTTTACTATATACTGATGAGACCACTGCGAAAACTCATCTGTGTCCTTGAACTCCGCCTCTTCCCCTTCTTCAAATCCGTATTTCATCATCTCACAGAAACGGACAATAAAAGCCGCTGCCTGTTCTCTGTTTATAAATTCAAAAGGCATAAATTCGCTTTGTGTCATACCGCTTGCAATACCATTTTCTTCTGCCCAGCTTACTGCCTCAGCATACCAGCTGTCTTTTTCAATGTCGCTGAACTTTTCTGTCATATTCTCCTGTTTCATTCCGCTTAATCTGTAAAGAAGCGTTACAAATTCTGCACGGGTAATTCTGTCGTCAGGAGAAAAAGAAGTCTCATCTTTCCCTTTTATTATGTTTTTAGTTGCAAGTCGTGTGATATACTCTTCTGCCCAATGACCTTTTGTGTCTTCGAAGCTTACAGTGGGGATTTTTTCTTTTGTTTCTTCTTTTATTTCCTCTTCGGGTTCTTCCTCTTTTTCTTCTTTGCTTATCGGTCTCGTA
>JAZNTQ010000103.1:0-10278 GCA_045591865.1 Clostridia bacterium | reverse complement strand
CTCGTATTTCAAGGTCACGCATAGCAATTCTAAAGCCTGAACCAAACTCCGTAAACTCCCTTATTGCACGAAGCCTTTTTTCTGCGACATCGTCAAGAGTTTTATTTTTTCTATAGGTAAAATATGCGTAAGCAAGCCGATTTGTTCTGCCTACTCTTCCGCGAAGCTGATAAAGCTGGCTCAGTCCCAGCGTATCGGCATTTTCTATAATTATTGTGTTTACATTCTGAATATCTATTCCCGTTTCAATTATTGTGGTGCAAACTAAAATATCTATCTCGCCATCATTGAGCTTCATCATCACATTGTCAAGCTCGCTCTCGCTCATTTTTCCGTGAGCGACACCTACTCTTGCCTCGGGGACAAGTTTTTTCATACGCTCTGCCACTGTGTAGATGCTTTCAACACGGTTGTGAAGATAATACACCTGTCCGCTGCGCGCAAGCTCGCGCTCTATCGCATTCTTCACGACTGCCTCGTTATATTCAAGCACATATGTCTGCACGGGATGGCGGTCGTTTGGCGGAGCGGAAAGGACACTCATATCGCGGATGCCTATCATCGCCATATGGAGAGTTCTGGGGATTGGTGTGGCGCTTAATGTGAGAACATCCACGTTCTTTTTCATTTCCTTAATTTTTTCTTTATGCGTTACGCCGAAGCGCTGCTCTTCGTCAACTATTAAAAATCCAAGTTTTTTGAACACAACGCTTTTTGACAGAAGCTTATGCGTGCCTACTACTATGTCGCACTCGCCGCTCTGGAGCATTTTAAGAGTTTTCTTCGTTTGAGCAGGAGTGGAAAATCTGCTGAGCATTCTCACAGTTATTGGGTAGTCGCTCATTCTTTTTACGAAGTTTTGATAATGCTGTGATGCAAGTATGGTAGTCGGCACGAGATATGCCACCTGATATCCGTCCATAACCGCCTTGAAGGCACCCCTCATTGCAACCTCTGTTTTTCCATAGCCTACGTCTCCGCACAAAAGTCTGTCCATCGGCTTTGTGCTTTCCATATCTTTTTTTATTTCCAGAGTGCTGCGTAGCTGGTCTTCTGTTTCCTCATAGGGGAACGAGTTTTCAAAATCGTGCTGCCATGGAGTATCGGGAGAAAATGCTACGCCCTGCATCTGCGCGCGCTCGGCATAAAGCGCAACAAGCTTTTTCGCCATTTCCTGTACGCTTTCTTTAACCTTGCGCTTTGCATTAGCCCATTCGTTAGATCCAAGGCGGTTAAGACGTACCATTTTATTTTCTCCGCCCGTGTATTTACTTACTGCGTCAAGCTGACCTACGGGAAGATAGAGAAAATCCTCTCCCCTGTATTCAATCTTTATATAGTCCTTAATCACGCCGCTTACTTTCATACGGACGATGCCAAGATATTTTCCTATTCCGTGCGCGCGGTGCACAACGTAGTCACCAACTTCAAGCTGGTCGGCACTTCGTATTTTCATAGTGTTTTCACTTTTTACCGCGCGCCTTTTTTTCTTTTCTGCGGTAAATATTTCGCGGTCACTCACGAGAGCGTATTTTTCGAGAGGATATTCAAAGCCTCGTGTAATACTGCCTGACACTACAGTTACATATTCTTTCGAGAGTGATTTCGGTTCTTCATCGAATACTGCTTTCACATCATGTTCATTAAGCATTTCGGCAATTTTTCTTGCCCTTAAGGTGCTTCCTGCTAAAATCACAGTTTTTACGCCCTCGTCATTCCACCTTTTTACATCGGATATGAGAAATTCGATATTTCCGCTGTAGCTGCTCATACCTTTAGCGGTGATTTCGCACTCTGCCTTGATTTCCCAGTCGGGGCAGTTTCTGCCTATGGCAGAAAGGGAAATGCACTCCCTTTTTGAAAGCTCCTCTGCTATATCACTATACCTGTTTATACAGTCGTAAAGTTCGTTTTTAATTCCCTTTTCGGCAAGGGTCTTTATGTTTTCTTCTATTTCCCACTCGGTTGCCTTTGCACTTTCGCTCATTCTCTGCGGTTCGTCTGTGAAAATGATGTAGTCATCACCCGTGTAGGAAAGCATTGTTTCGCGCGCAGTTTCCAGTTTTATCGGGATTATTTTTGCGCTGTCAAGCTTTTCAATGCTCATCTGCGTTTCACAGTCAAAACTGCGGAGCGAATCAATATCATCCCCGAAAAGCTCCATTCGTATTGGTAAAAGAGCGTCGGGAGAATATATATCTACAATACCGCCGCGGATAGCAAACTGCCCGGGGAGATTTACCGTATCAACTCTGTTATACCCCATCTCGGTAAGCTTTTCAGCAAGCAAAGATGAATCTACCATTCCGCCATAGGTAAAAGTTATGGAAAGATCCTGAAGCTTATTTTTGGGAAGCACAAAATGGAGAAGCGACTCTACCGACAAGACGGCATTCGCTCCCCCTGCAAGCGCACCAAGTGCGGCAGCACGTTTATTTTCCGCTTCGTGGTTTGAAGCCTCCACCTCATAAAGCAGAACCTCTTTTGGAGGTATGTAGACACATTCATTCTCCGAGAAAAATGATAAATCATCGCACAGTCTTCGTGCCTGAATATCATTATGCGTTATTATAAAAGCACGCTTTTTCATTTTCTCGCATATCGAATTGATGAGATGTGCCTTTTGCGCATCGGCAGTTCCGCTTATCATTATGGGGAATTTTTTATTTTGAATACAAGCTAAAATTTCCCCGAACTCTACGGAATTTTCAAGTAGACTGCTAAAAACATTCATACAATCACAGCACCCTGTTATTAAATCTGCTCATCGCTTCACTAACGCCCATCTTGAAAATGACGTTTAGTATATCTTCTGTGTTTTTGATTGCTCTTGTAACACTCTTTCCGTCCTCGTCGCTGAATTTTCCGAGAACGTGGTCGACAAGGTCGTGCTCGGGAGCACCCACACCAAATCTTATGCGCGGAAATTCATCGGTATTAAGAAGATAGATTATATTTTTCATACCGTTGTGTCCGCCTGCACTTCCGCTCGGACGAATTCTTACCTTACCAACCTCAAGAGTTACATCGTCGTACAAAACAATAATGTTCTGCGGCTCTATTTTATAAAATTCTGCCGCCTCTCTTACGCTCTGTCCGCTTAAGTTCATAAAGGTCTGCGGTTTTAAAAGAATACATTTTTCGTTTCCTATAAATCCTTCACCATAAACACCTTTGAATTTTATCTTGCTTAATTTTGTGCCTATCTGCTGTGCAAGATAATCTATTGCGACAAAGCCTACATTATGTCTTGTGTTTTCATATTCGCGACCCGGGTTACCGAGTCCAACTATAAGATACATAGCTTTTACCTCAATATTTTTGTATCTCACAATGCCGCCACGGAGTCCGAGGCGGCATTGTAACAATTTATAATATTTTATTCCCTTATTTTACAATTATACGAAAAGGGGACTAACAGAAACGTCTTCATAAATACGCTCAATAGCTTCTGCAAAGATAGGAGCTACGCTGAGGATTTTTGTCTTCTTCATAATCTTTTCTTCGGGAAGCTCAATTGTGTTGAGACAAACAAGCTCCTTAATAGGACTATTTTCAAGACGCTCAATAGCAGGACCGCTCAAAACGGGGTGTGTACAGCAAGCATAAACTTCTGTTGCACCGCGCTCTACAAGAGCTTCTGCAGCGTGAACAATTGTACCTGCTGTATCAATCATATCGTCAACGAGAATAACCTTCTTGCCCTTGATTTCGCCAATGATGTTCATAACCTCGCTTACGTTGGGCTTGGGACGGCGCTTATCAATGATTGCAATGGGAACATTGAGCTTCTGTGCAAAGTTTCTTGCACGTGTTACACTGCCGAAGTCGGGTGATACTACCACAATATCATCCATATCGTCCTTAAACTTTTCTATGAAATACGGAGCCAGAATTGGAACACCGAGTAGATGGTCAACGGGGATATTGAAAAAGCCCTGAATCTGAGGAGCGTGAAGGTCCATTGTAAGAACTCTGTCAGCGCCTGCCGCTGTGATAAGGTCCGCAACAAGCTTTGCGCTAATCGGGTCTCTCGCTTTTGCTTTTCTGTCCTGACGAGCATAGCCGAAGTAGGGAATTACTGCTGTAATTCTGCCTGCTGAAGCGCGCTTGAAAGCGTCAATCATTATGAGCATTTCCATAAGGTTGTCGTTTACGGGTGAGCTTGTAGACTGAACTACGAACACATCACTACCGCGAACAGTTTCTCCGATATTTACGAAAATTTCGCCATCAGAAAAAAGTCCAACCTTTGATTCTCCGATTTCCAGTTTGAGCTGATGTGCAATTTCCTGTGCAAGCTTGGGGTTTGAGTTTGCTGCAAACAGCTTAATGTTTTTGCCATGTGGTATCATTTTGTAATTCCTCCGTATGATAAATTAAAAATAAATTATTTTTCTTCTGTATTTCCCCATTTCGGACATATCTGGCATATTATGTACTGTCGGGATGTGCCAAAAGGAGATACCTCCCCTTTTAAGTCAAAAAGGCAAGCAGCAAGCTTGCCATTTCAAATCCTTATTCCTCTTGGGCACCTTCTTCAGATGCAAGGAATTCTTCGTATTTAGCTAGGATTGCGTTTTGAAGTTCTTCACGCATATCTGACGTGATGGGGTGTACAATATCTCTGTATGTACCGTCTGCTGACTTTCTGCTGGGCATTGCCGCAAAAAGCTTCTCTTTGCCTTCAATAACTTTGATGTCATGCACTACAAAGACATCGTCGAAAGTAACGGATACTACCGCCTTCATTTTCCCTTCCTGTGAAATCCTTCTCACCTTAATGTCTGTGATTTGCATACTTTTTCCCTCCGAAAATGAATTTTTTTAATTTTTTCATTTTGCTATTGATTTTTTCCCCTTATAATGTATAATATCAAATAATAAATAGTATTTCAACAAAAAGTTTTATTTTTTTGTTATTTTCCAACTTTTATATAAAGGCAAGTGATTTTTTTGAGCAATATTACCATTAAAAAAGGGATGAGCGTATATCTTATAGGCATCGGCGGTGTGAGTATGTCGGGAATTGCCCAGATGCTCCTTCGTGAAGGGTGCGTAGTTTCGGGATCTGACCGCTCAGCCTCCGTCCTTACAGAGAAGCTTTCATCTCTCGGCATCACTGTAAATATAGGGCATAATGCAGAAAATGTGAAAGAGTGCGACCTTGTTGTTTACAGTGCCGCTATCGGTGAGGATAATCCCGAAAGAGTAAGAGCACGCGAGCTTGGAATAAAAGAGGTTGACCGCGCAGAAATGCTCGGAGCCATTATGAAAGAGTATGAGTGTCCTATCGCCATCAGCGGAACGCACGGAAAGACGACTACTTCCGGAATGCTCACCCACATATTTATGGAATGTGGCAAAAACCCCACTGTTACGGTAGGCGGCGAGCTTGATATCATCCGCGGAAACGTACATCTCGGCGACAAGAAGTTCTTTATTGCAGAGGCTTGTGAGTATCATCAAAGTTTTTTGCGCTTCTCCCCGAAAGTTTCAGTTATTACCAATATCGAGGCTGACCATCTTGACTATTTCCGCGACCTTGACCATATTATAGAAACCTTCCGCGCTTTAGCACTTCTCACTCCAGAGGATGGTGCTATCATAATAAATGCCGAGGATAAAAATGTCCTTCGTGCAGTAGAGGGCGTGGACCGCAAAATAATAACCTTCGGTATAAGCGGTGATTATGACTATACTATTTTAGATATGACTCACAACGGGTTTAATCACTACACATTTACAGTTTGCAAGAAGGGTAATCCCGTCGGTAAAATCCGCTTGAGCGTACCGGGCATACACAATGTTTACGATGCTTTGGCGGCGTTTGCAACTGCAGACTATCTCGGTCTTGACACAGATAATGTGTGCGACTCTCTCTATCGCTTCGGTGGTACGCACCGCCGTTTTGAAACACGCGGTATTATGGGCGGAATTATGATAGTTGACGACTATGCCCATCACCCCACAGAAATCGGTGCAACGCTCTCTGCTGCACGCGATATGAAATACAATAATATCTGGTGTCTTTTCCAGCCTCACACTTACACTAGAACTTACAATTTCTTTGACGATTTTGTAAGAGTCCTTTCCCAGAGCGGTGCAAATATTATCATCACTGATATATATGCGGCCCGCGAAAAGGACACGGGGCTTGTATCGGCACTGCAGCTCGCAAATGCTATTCCCAATGCAGTTTACAGAAAAACTTTCGAGGAAGCGGCTGAATTTATAAAGGCTCACGCAAAGCGCGGAGACCTTGTTATAACAATGGGTGCTGGTGACGTCTACAAGGTTGGCGACATATTATTGTCGGATAATGAGTAAGGCTTGTGCATTTGGCGCAGAACGTTCATTGGCAATGAAAACTGTTTTGATATCTATTAAGATTTGAGTTTGGAATTGTCTTGTAGAAATCCGTATAATGAAATACGGATTTCTTCTTTTTTACGCCAATGAACTATGTGCAAACTTCACCTCTCGACGTACTTCTGTACGCCTTCGGGGTCAGTTTGCACATTCTGCAACCAAAGCCAATGCGCCTTTAATCTGTGCATTTGGCGCGGTGCACAAAAAAGCGTATCGCAGTTGCGATACGCTTTTATATTATTTCTTTATATCCTTTGCTACTTTTGAGTCCTTTTTCTTTGTCTGCTCAACAATAGTTTTTTCTGCCTTAACTACCTTTTTTGCAGTTTCTTTTTTAGCAGGAGCCTTCTTTGAAGGTGTGGCCTTTTTTGTTGCTGAAGTGGTCTTTTTTACAGGAGCCTTAATAAGAGCAGTAATATCACGCGCTGCATCAATATTACCCTCAATCATCAAAATTCCTTCGTCAAAGCTTTCCTCTGCAGTTTTTTCTCCTTTAATAATTTTTGCAAGCTCGTCTGCAGTCACAAAAACCTTTGCATCGCGATCATAATACTCATAGGGAGCCGCACTGATAACGCCGTCTTTCACCTCAACGTAGAATGCGCCCTCGCCCTCACCGTATATGTCAAATTCCACTGCCAAATGATTTTCAATCTTTTTAGCGGCTGTCTTTTTAAGATTTTTTTGCACATAAGAAAATATTTCTTCGTATGTCATATCTGCATCTCCTTTTTTTAGTATATAATTATTATGCCACTTTCTATTAAAAAATGCAATATCTAAGTTAACTATATTTTGCTTATTTTTGTTGTTTTATGTCATAAATAATTTACAAATTCAGTATTGAATTTAGGAAAAAAAGGCGTATAATATAATTATACTACATAGAAGGGAGTACCCCCACATGGAAAAAAAGCTTCTGCTTATATATAATCCTGTCAGCGGAAAGGCACAGATTAAAACATATCTTGCCGATATTATTGATATTTATGCGGCAAGCGATTATTCTGTGACGGTGCATCCCACAAAATATCCTAATGACGGATATGAATATATTAAAGCGCACGCAGAGGAATATAATATGATTTCTGTGTGCGGAGGAGACGGAATGCTTAACGAAGCAGTCAGCGCTCTGATGTCAATTGGCAAGGAAAAGCGCCCTCCTCTTGCCTATCTTCCTTCAGGAAGCACAAATGATTTTGCAGGTACAGTCGGGCTTCCCACAGATGTAAGACGCGCCGCAAAGATGGTTGTCGACGGAAATCCGTTTTTCTGTGACGCAGGTATGATTAATGATAAATTTTTTGCCTATGTGGCGGCATTTGGTGCGTTCACATCCGTATCTTATGACACTGCACAGGAATTTAAAAATGTTTTCGGACATCTTGCATATGTGTTGGAGGCAATTAGGCAGCTCCCGTCAATTAAGCCAATGCCAATTAAAATAAGCTTTGACGATATTGTAATTGAAGACGACTTTGTTTTGGGAATGGTTACAAATTCGCTTCAGGTAGGCGGAATAAAGCATAGTCTCGGCACTGCGATTTCACTTAACGACGGACTTTTTGAGGTCTTTCTGGTAAAACGGCCTTGCACTGCGACAGGCTGGCAGAATATTATAACCGCTCTCGTTACGCAGGACCTTGAAAAAACGAATGATATTATATCCTTTAAGGCTTCAAAGTTGAAATTTGAAAGCAAAGAGGCTATTCCTTGGACTATCGACGGTGAATTCGGCGGAGATATAGATTGCGCCGAAATAACAAATCTCCCCAGAGCATTTTCAGTAATGGTATAAAAAAGAAGCGTGACGCTTCACCCATTTCGTGTCCCAACTGAATTTCAAAATTACAGATGCTGCTCGCGAAAAAAATACGCAAATTCCTATACGCAAAAAAAGAGTGAAACCTGTGACTACAGGTTTGACTCTTTTCTGTTACAAATATTTTTTCACAATCTCTTCCATCTCGGGAAGCTTTTTCTCAATGTCTCTAACAAGCGCAAACTGATTTCTTGCACGGTCAAGATTATGCTTTTCGCGGTGAATCTTGAAATATGTATCACCGTTGATATAATCGGCAAGGAATCTTATTCCGCATTCATATGTCATAAGAAGTGCTGAAAGAGGAAGAAGCTCCTTTTCCTTATCAGTAAGACACTTTCCTACTTCGCCAAGGAAGCCTTTTGAAAATGCTTCAAACTTTTCAAGGTCGAAATAGATTTTATCCATATCAGTTTCATCCTCTTCGCAGGAGGACGCACCAAAGCGGAGCGCATCTCCAAAATCGTAGAGAATTGAGCCGGGCATAACTGTGTCAAGGTCAATTACGCATACATCCTTATCTGTTCTTATATCAAAAAGGACATTATTAAGCTTTGTATCATTATGAGTAACACGCAGAGGCACATCGCCTTTTTCCATAGCATCTGTAATTTTCGACGCATACTTACTGTACTCAAGAGCAAGCCTGATTTCCTTTGATACACTTGCAAGTCTTCCGACTCTGTCCTCTTCCATTGCATCCTTAAGCTGCTTCACACGAACCGGAGTATTATGGAAATCTGCTATTGTTTCATAAAGCTTTTCTGCGGGAAAATCGTCGAGCATACTCTGGAATTTTCCGAATGCGTGTCCTGCATACATAAGTATCTCTGGACGCTTTGCAACATCGTAGCTGACTGAATTTTCAACAAATGTGTACATACGGAAGCATTCTCCGCTTTCGGTTTTATAATAAATTTCACCGCTTTTCGTAGGAATGATACACATTGTTTCACGGTCAGGATTTCCGCCCGCCTCTTTTATTTTCTCCCTTATATGCATTGTGACATTATAGATATTCTCCATAACTGCATCGGGATTTTTGAATACATTTGTATTTATTCTCTGCAGGATAAATTTGGGAGATGTTTCGCAAAGATACGTGTCGTTTATATGACCGTTGCCGAAAACTTCGGTGTTTGTATCCTTATCAAATTTGGAAAGGACTTCGTGAAGATTGAAATTAGATTCCATCATATATTCCCTCCGCAAAGAGATTTTTGATTGCTTTTACAACCGCTTCCTTATCCTCACGGTATGTAACTCCGTACCACTTTTCATCAGTTGTGAGAACCTTTACCTCTTCTCCATCCTCCTTGATCGCACGGTCGATGACAAAGGGAATGTAGTATTCTTCCTTGAGGGGATCAGTAAGGTTTTCAAGGAACTTTATAAAGTCCTTCTCCACACGCTTAAAAATTCTGGGGTGAAGCCCCCACATATTCATAGAAACAACAGTTTCAAGCGGTATACCGCTATTTTTATCAAGTGCAGTATGCTCGGTGATTCCCTTAAGAATACCGTCTTTCACATCACATACTCCGCGTGCAACAGTTCCATTTTCAGTAAGCGTATTCCCTAGTCTGTAGCCTACCATACAAGTTGAATCACTTGATGTAAGCTCCTCATAAATTGTCCTGAAGGCACTCTGTCCGTAGTAATCGTCTGCATTTATGATGGCAAAGGGAGTCTTTACAACATCCTTACAGCAGTATATTGCGTGACCTGTGCCCCACGGCTTTGTTCTTCCATCGGGAACTGCAAAACCTTCGGGAAGCTTATCCATATCCTGAAATACATATTCTGTATCAACTTTGCTTTCTATTCTCTTTCCTACAAGCTCGCGAAAATCCTTTTCAATATCTCTGCGGATAATGAAAACGACCTTATTAAAGCCTGCCTTTACGGCATCAAATACGGAAAAGTCCAGAATAACCTCTCCATTGGGACCAATTGGTTCAAGCTGCTTGAGACCCCCGAATCGGCTTCCCATTCCTGCCGCCATTACAACAAGTGTAGCGTCTTTATTCATAAGAACACTGCTCCCTTATTCATAATACATACTCGTATATTATACATTATCA
>JAZNTQ010000102.1:0-11748 GCA_045591865.1 Clostridia bacterium | reverse complement strand
AACAATCGTACCAATCATCTCAAGGTGTGCCAGTTCTTCCGTGCCAATATCGTTCAAAGTCGACTTTGAGATTTCATTAGGCATACTGAATCTCTGACTGAGGTAGCGGAGGGATGCTCCGAGTTCCCCGTCGGGTCCACCATACTGACTGAGTATAACCTGCGCCATTTTGGGATTGGGGTTTTTGATTTTTACCGGAAACTGTAACTTTTTTTCATAAATCCACATAACTTAGCTCCTTTCTTTTTCCCATGTCCAAGGGTTCTTTGACCACTGCCACGGTGTTTTTGCCGAAGAACGAGCTGCTGTAAGCGGACCGTATTTTTCTTCGTATTCGCGTCTTAATTCGTCTGCTTCTCTGATTGTTGCTTTGTAGAGCGTCAGAGCACGTTCGCACGTTGGATGAGTGTTGAGATAAAGCTGCAGGTCAAGTGCAAAGAAATCGGCTTCCTGAACCTTCTTAAGAAGCGCCTGGCGTGAATTGTTTTCCATCATATTTCTTTCACACCTGCCTTATCTGAAAATTCTTTTCCATATACTCCGTAGGGTTTATTAAGCCCCGGGAATATCGTTCCCACACAGTGTGCTTTCTCCTTACTGTAAGGTGTTTCAAAGCGCTGATAAGGAACATAGCTATATGCAAGGGGCAAATCATTGCACCTGTCGCAATCATATGAGGTCATACGGGGAATAAACTCAATATCAAGTAAATCCTTCATAAGAATTACCTTCCTTCCTGAATAGTTAAAACGGGAATTTTCTTCCCTATATTCATTTTATTCCCCGATACTAATTTTGTGATTTATGCGCAGAGAAGTGTTCTGAACATATGTATAAAATAATCACCTGCATTTTTGCGCCTTATGGTCCTGTCTGATACCAAATCCGTTTTTGCTATTGTTTCTCCGTCCAGAGTTATAATCATTTCTCCTATAACATCACCTTTTTTTATGGGAGCAGTTAGTTTTTCCTTAAAATTAACATGTGTTCTTATTTTTTCTTTGCTTTGTTTATCTATTACAGCAGATGTATCGGAGTGGGTGAGAGCAAGTACCTTTTCGCTCTTTCCGTAAAGCACAGGAACTTTACACACTGCAGAGCCTTTTTCACCGTAGCTGCTTACGGTATAATTTGAAAATCCGTAATTAAGAAGCTCGCTCGCTGCGGCAAATCGTTCTTTGCTGGTCGGTGCACCCATAACAACTGCTATAAGCTGCATTCCGTCGCGTTTTGCAGTCGCGCTTATACAACATCCTGCACCGCTTGTTGAACCTGTCTTGAGTCCGTTAGCTCCTTGATAGAAACGGATTAGCTTATTCGTATTTGCGAGCTGAAACTTCCCGTCACGAAGTGTATCCATCCAGATGGTAGTATATTTTTCTATCATCTTATGTTTGAGAAGCTCTCTGCTCATTATTGCTATATCATAAGCGCTTGTGTGATGATTTTCGGCGTCCAATCCATTACAGTTAACGAAATTCGTATCCTTCATCCCAAGTTCATTGGCGCGCTTGTTCATTCTGTCAACAAATGCCTCTACGCTTCCGCACATATGCTCTGCAACCGCCACGCAGGCATCATTTGCACTTGCTACGGCAATTCCCTTGAGCATATCATTAAGCGTCATAATCTCATTTGTATCCAGGAATATCGTGCTTCCGCCCATACTTTTCGCCCTCTCACTTGCAACAATTTCTGTTTCTAAAGTAAGCTCCTTGCGTTCAAGTGCCTCGCAGATAAGAAGCATAGTCATAATTTTTGTAACACTGGCAGGGGGAAGAGACTCGTGAGAATTGTGTTCGTAAATAATTTTTCCGCTTGCTGCTTCCATGAGAAGTAATGATTTTGCGCCTGCGGAAGTAGTAAATTCTGCCGCAAACACCTGTGTATTCAGCATCAATACGGCTAAAAAAAGAGAAACTAATCTTTTCATAATATGCGCTCCTTATACTTTTATATATAAGAATATGTAATAACGAGATGAGGTATTACAGCAAACCTATTTTGAATTTTTTCTAAATAGCACTTGACAATGAAATTTGCTGATGCTATAATCTATTTAGAAATATTTCTAAATAATACTCAGGGAGTGTGAAGTTAGTGGGGATGAATGAAACATTAAAAGCAATATCCGACAGTGTTAGAAGAGATATATTGCAGATGCTGAAAAGTGGAAGAAAGTCTGCAGGGGAGATAGCAGAGCAATTTGATTTAACAGGAGCAACTGTTTCATATCATTTGGCAAAGCTTAAAAGCGCTGACCTTATTACAGAACAAAAACACAAAAACTTTATTTATTACGAACTTAATACTTCTGTGTTTGAAGAAGTATTAACGTGGATTTATGCTTTAGGAGGTAATAAGTGATGAGAATTTTCAAATGGAAAACATTTATAATTACAAGTACCGTATGTCTTTTGCCAATTCTTTTAGGAATTGCTCTATGGGATAAATTGCCCGAGACTATGGCAATTCATTTCAATCTATACAACGAGCCTGATAATTTTGCCACAAAGGAATTCACCGTATTTGCTATGCCGTGTCTTATGGTGCTTTTGCAGGCTTTCTGTTGTTTTATAAATGATTTCAACGCATACAAGCATGGAGAGAGAAAGAAATTCGAAAGAGTAACCAAATGGATCATTCCTGCTATGAGTGTTATTTTGCAGACGGTAACTTTAGGATATTCTCTTGGATGGAATCTTGACATAAGAAGGGTTGCAGGTGCTATAGTAGGTGTTATTCTTATTGTAATTGGCAACTACTTACCGAAGCTTGATTATGTTAAAAATTATGATTTAGATACAGAAAAGGCAAGGAAAATTAACCGATTTATCGGTATCGAGACGGTTGTAATGGGTGGTTTGATGCTTGTAAGTCTGATTTTTCCGCCAATTGCCACTGTTGTAGCATTATTTCTTCTGATACCATATGCTCTTGTGGCAACCATTTATGGAATTAAAGTAGGAAGAAACAAGCAAGATTGACAGAAAATCCTTATTGTGATATTCTTTATCTATAAAAAGATGGGAGATGATTCCTATTAAAGAAATTTGCTACATTGTTGCCGCATGCAAGGAAAATGCAGAAAAAATTCATCTTGCACCTGTGGAAAAAGACATACTTATTGCCGCGGATGGCGGGTACGACATACTAAAAGAAAAAGGACTTACACCTGACATCATTCTTGGAGATTTTGATTCAATTAAAGCAGATTTAACTTGCGAAAATGTTATAAAACATCCCGTTGAAAAGGATGATACGGATACATTTCTCGCCTGTAAGCTCGCTTTTGAGAAAAATTATAGAAATTTTGTCATATTAGGCGGCGTGGGCGGAAGAGTTGACCATACACTCGCCAATATTCAGGCTCTTTTATGGGTTGCAAAAAGGGGAGGGAGAGCATTTTTAATTGGAAACGATGTCGTTATGACAGTGGTTTTCAACGAAAAGCTCTTGTTTTCTGATGATTTTGAAGGAAATATAAGCGTTTTTGCTCAAGAAAATAACGCGGAAGGCGTATCAATTAACGGACTAAAGTATAATGCACAAGAAATAACTCTTTCTCCTGAATTCCCGCTTGGTGTAAGCAATGAATTTATAGGAGAGAGGGCAGAAATTTCAGTTAAAAAGGGCGCTCTCTTGATTATATGGGAACAAAAGTGCAAAGATTTTATTGAAAAAATCAATGATTTTATAATATAAAAAGAAACGAGGGAAATCCTCGTTTCTTTTTATTCCGGTTTAACTTTAGATAATGGGTTTTTATCGACGGCTTTTCTTAATTGCTCTTCATCAATATGAGTATAAATTTGGGTGGTAGAGAGATGCTCGTGTCCTAAAATCTCCTGCAATGCACGGACATCCACATTTCCATATTTATACATTAAAGTAGCGGCTGTATGCCTTAATTTATGAGGAGAATAGATATTTGAGTCAAGACCTGCGCGCTCTATATTCTTTTTAATCATTCTATAGACCATATTATTTGAAATACGTGTCTTTTGCTTACTCAAAAACAGTGCTCTGCGGTCTTTTACAGCGTCCTTCGGGCGAACTTCCATATATGATCTTATAGCACGAAGGCAAGCTTCATTAAGATAAACTGTGCGTTGTTTATTACCTTTACCGGTAACTGTGAGACTATCTCCATGTATATCAGATATATTAATTCCTACCAGCTCACTAAGACGCATTCCGCAATTCAAAAATAACGTAATAATACAATAATCTCTTATTTTAAACTCTCCGTCAACATTTTCCAGTAATTGTAAACTTTCGTCCAAAGAAAGAAAAACGGGTAATTTAGAAGGGATTTTAGGCGAGTCAAGCTCTTTTGTGATATTCACATCAAGCAGATGCGCTTTACTTGACATATAATTGAAGAAGCTTTTTAAGGAAGATACTTTTCTTGCACGTGCATTTGCGTTGTTGTCGCGGTCACTATTTGCATACATTAAATATTCATATAAATCGTCAAGTGATATATCTCTGATGAAATCTGTGTCAATATCACTGCAATCAATTTTTTCAAAATTATCGTATGATTCAATTAGTCTATGACATTTCATAAAACGGAAGAATGTACGAAGGTCATAGTAGTATTCATTTATTGTAGTATCAGATTTTCCTTTAATATTAGAAAGGTAACTTAAAAAGTTTCTTACATCACGGGGAACATCAATATAATGCCTCAAATCTGCCATAAAATAGCCTCCACACAAGAAATTCCAATATAACAGGGTTTTTGCTATAATCTTCCTATTCCCAATTCAACAAAATTTTTATTTTGTTGAATTGTATATATTTTATCACAGGTACTTCCCTTTGTCAAGTTTTATTAAAATAAGTGCAAACAAAAAAAGAACGAGCTTATTTACTCGTTCTTTTTTTACTTTATTCATCCCAGTTATGATAAACATTCTGAACGTCGTCGTTATCATCCAGCATTTCAATAAGTTTATTCATATTCTTCAAATCTTCCTCATCAATGAGTTCTACACTTGTTTGAGGAATCATCTGTATTTCAGCGGTTAAGAAGCTATAGCCTCTCTCCTCCAATGCTTCACGTACTGTGGAAAAGTTTTCAGGAGCAGTAAGAACTTCATAGATGCCATCCTCCGAAGAGAAATCGTCTGCACCACAATCGAGTGCATCCATCATAACCGCATCCTCATCAGGAAGTTCTTCTGAAGAAATTAAAATAACGCCCTTTTTGTCAAACATATAGCTTACGCAACCTGTCTGACCAAGATTTCCACCGTATTTGTCGAAATAATGCCTCATGTCAGCTGCAGTACGGTTTCTATTGTTTGTAAGCGTTTCTACGATTACCGCAACACCACTGGGACCGTAGCCTTCATATGTAATTTCTTCATAATCATTTCCGCCGGTCTCACCTGCTGCTTTTGCAATACAACGCTGAATATTATCGTTTGGCATATTATTTGAGCGTGCTTTTGCAATAGCATCGCGGAGCTTTCCGTTACTGTCGGGATTAGGACCGCCTGCTTTTACTATTACAGCAATCTCTCTGCCAAGCTTTGTGAAAATCTTTGCACGCTGTGCATCTGATTTTTCTTTCTTGTTTTTAATATTATTCCATTTGGAATGTCCGGACATAATTACACCTCTGTAAAAATTATTCTGCCTTTTCGTTCTTTTCTGCAGTAATAGCAGGTTTAGAAGCTTCCTGTCTCACATCTGCACGAGCTTTTCTTATGATAGACTGTGCCTTTGTAAGCTTTGCATCAGTATCTGCAAAAAGAGAATCAACATACTGTCTTGCACCCATTCTAAGCTCACGGGAGTTTTTCTGAGCAGCAGCCACAATCTGATTAGCCTGCTCATAAGCTTTCTTTGTAATTTCGTGCTCATCAACCATCTTTTCGGTCTTAACCTTTGCATCATTGATGATTTCTTCTGCTTCCGTCTGTGCTTCCGCAAGGATTCTCTTTCTTTCTTCCTTTATAAGCTTTGCCTGCTTCATATCTTCAGGAATATTAAGTCTGATTTCCTCTATAGCTGCGAGAAGCTCCTCTCTATCGATTAATG
Source organism: Clostridia bacterium (assembly GCA_045591865.1). Classification (GTDB taxonomy): domain Bacteria; phylum Bacillota; class Clostridia; order UMGS1883; family UMGS1883; genus UMGS1883. The sequence goes on along the minus strand of JAZNTQ010000102.1, from coordinate 5,694 downwards.
CTCTGTTTAAAAGCGGAATTGTCTTTGTCTGCTCAACCTTATCTTCCAAAAGGTCAATCATCTTCAAAATTTCCATTATTGTATGCCTCCTATTTTCTCTTTTATATCTTCTATAATTTCAAGCGGTACCATCTCGGTGAAGTCTCCTCCGTACCTGGCAACCTCTTTAACTATACTGGAACTGAGATACGCATATTTAGCGCTTGTAGTAATAAAGAAAGTTTCAATTTCAGGGGCCAACTGCTTATTAGTCAGTGACATCTGAAACTCATACTCAAAGTCAGTAACAGCTCTTAAACCTTTTACAATGAATTTTGCATTCTTTTTCTTTGCATAATCAACCAAGAGTCCTGTAAAGGCTTCAACCTTTACATTCGGCAAATTCTTGGTAACTCTTTTTATCAAAGCAATTCTTTCTTCGACGGAAAACAAAGGACTCTTTGAACTATTTGAAAGAATGCTTACATATACGGTATCAAAAAGCTCGCTAGTTCTCTTTATAATGTCCAGATGGCCATTTGTAACGGGATCAAAACTTCCGGGAACGATAGCAATATTCATTATGTCATCTCCATTTCAAGACCGTTATTCCTACTCTGCCATACTTTTTTTCTTTAAAAACCTCAAAAGCCTGATCAAGATTCTTTATCGGTTCAAGTTCGAGGTCTTGTTCGATAACAATAAGACCGTCGCTTTTTAAAATTTCGTTTTCTGAAATCATCTTGATAGCAACTTCATACAAACCTTCAGTATATGGCGGGTCAAGAAAAATAATATCAAACTTTTGTTTAGAGTTTTTGAGGAATTCTATTGCATCCGTCTTTACAACGACTGAATTTTCATTAAATTTAGCAGCAGTAATGTTTGAGTTTATACAGGTGATAGCCTCATTGGAATTGTCTATAAAATAAGACTTGTCCGCGCCGCGACTGAGCGCTTCTATTCCCAATGCTCCCGAACCTGCAAAGAGGTCGAGAATCAAAGAACCATTTAGGTAAGGATAAAGCATAGAAAAAAGAGCTTCTTTTACTCTGTCGAGCGTAGGTCTGGTTTTTATACCATCAGGACTTATTAACTTAAGTCCTCTGGCGCTTCCCGATATAACTCTCACAAATTCCTCCGAAAATAAATTCCTTCTCAACATAGAAAAGGAATTTAATATACTACATATATATTTTACAATAACTTCTGAAAAAGTCAAGTATTTTCATCTAATTAGTAATAATTTACACCACGCGTCTCGCAGTGACATAATTCCTTACGTAATAGTTCTCATAAAGGCTGTCTTTTACTACCCCTCTTCCACTTGTTGAAGCGTGAATAAATTCACCATTTCCTATGTAAATACCCACGTGATTGATTCGTCTGTCATTTCTGTTTGAAAAGCAAACTATATCACCTGTTGCAAGCGCGCTTTTATCAACGTAGACGCCTGCCGTTCCCTGCTCGTTTGATGAGCGAGGAAGGGAAACACCATACTTTTTATATAAGAAGCTGGTAAGACCACTGCAATCGAACGTGCGCGGACCTGCTGTTCCATACACATAGCGACAACCAAGATAATTATAAGCATCTGCCGCAGCTTTCTGCGCAACTTCAGAGTTCACGGTAGGAACAATATCTGCCTTTAATATGTATGGTGCAAATACAAAGCCTGTAACCCCGTTTTCCATGCGAACGTTATACCAACCCAAATCGGTATATATAATTTCAAGTTTTGAACCATAAGGAAGCTGTGTAACAATTTCAGATGAAGTGCTAGGCGAAACACGCACATTAAGCAAGTTGCAGTTAACGTATCCTGTTTCGGTTGCATGCACTGTAAAAAATGAAAGCAACAGAAAAGATGCCAATACAATTGAAAGCAAAGTTTTTCTCATATAATAATACTCCTATTTTTTCTCTCGAAAGTATTATACTGCACTTTTGTTAAATTGTCAAACTTTTTTAACAATTTCTTCACAATCTTTAAACTTTTTCGCTGTGAAGAATTAAACTTGAAATTATTTCTTCCCTCTACCCTATTGCGACATTTTCTTTATTTGGCTTATTGTATAATTTAATAGGGTGATAAATATGCCGATTGTATATATTGATGTTCTATTTATTGTAAACCTCTTGACTAACTATATATTGTTAAGGGCGTGTTGCGTGTTATGCAGGCTTAAACTAAATAAATACAGGATGATTTTAGGAGCTTTTATTGGCGCATGTTACGCAGTTTTGATATTTTTTCCTGATTTTTCTGTAATATATTCGACACTTTGCAAAATGCTCATATCAATGCTGATAGTGGCCTCCTCATTCCCTTTCTACTCTGTGCGAGGATATATTAAAGCCTTGCTTGTGTTTTATATGGTATCCTTTGGCTTTGGGGGTTGTGTTCTAGGTATTTTCTATTTCAGTGACGTAGGGGCAAAACTTGGTGCAATTTATTCAAACGGAGTTTTGTATTTCAATTTACCGTGGACTATACTTGCATTGTCAGGAACTCTTTTTTACATAGCTACAAAACTCTTTGCTTTCTTTTCTGGACGAATCTTTAGGGGAAACACACTAAAGAAAAAACTCTATCTTTCCTTTGGAGAAAACACATCAGAAATAACCGCGCTAATGGATACTGGTAATTCCCTTGTAGATCCCATCACGCTCTCTCCTGTGATAATCGCTGAATACCGATTACTGAAAAATTTATTCAGCGATGAGGTGAGATTATCTCTCGATAAACTTGAAAATGACAATTTGACATGGATTATGAGTGATATTACGCAAAAAGGCCTTCCTGCACGCCTTATTCCATTTTCATCTTTGGGAAAGTCTAATGGGATGTTAATAGGATTTGTTCCCGATCGTGCGGAAATACACGACGATTGTGGTGTAAGAGTGCTTGATAAATGTGTTGTTGGAATTTATAACAAGCAGCTTTCAAAGGACAGAAGTTACGGAGCTTTGCTTAATCCATATTTGTAATAAAAGGAATGAAATATATTGAATATTATTAAAACCGCCAAATTTTACTCCCATATAGGTTATTTAAGGTTATTGCAAAAAATAAATTTAGGGGAGTCTATCCATTACATAGGAGGTGGAACATACCTTCCTCCCCCACTCCCTCCGGATGAGGAAAACTGGCATATTTCAAATATAACTGATGAAAAAAGTAGACAAATTTTAATCGAACATAACTTGAGACTTGTTGTCTATATAGCAAAAAAGTTTGAGAATACAAATATCTGCGTTGATGATTTGATTTCCATAGGAACAATAGGACTTATAAAAGCTATAAACACTTTCAAAAAAGATAAACAGATCAAGCTTGCAACATATGCCAGCAGATGTATAGAAAATGAAATCCTTATGTACCTGAGGAAAAACAATTCTCAAAAGATTTTAATTTCCTTTGATGAACCATTAAATGTTGACTGGGACGGGAACGAGCTGCTTCTCGGTGATGTTTTAGGGACTGATGACGACTGCGTAGACCGTCATCTTGAAGAGGAAGTAGAGAAAGAACTTTTGCACTCGGCAATGGAGAACCTGTGTCAAAGAGAAAAGCAGATTATGCAATTGCGTTATGGCTTATCCGGCTCAAGTGAAAAAACTCAAAAAGAAGTTGCGCAGATGCTTGGGATAAGTCAAAGCTACATATCTCGGCTCGAAAAAAGAATTATAAAACGTTTAAAAAACGAAATCGCAAAAAACATATAAAACTTTGTGTATTTTTTATAAAAAATGTTGAAAAGCGTCCTCATTTTGTGTATAATTAATTCGTATGCACTTAGGAGGGATATAATGTTCTTTAAATACAAAGAAAAGATTAACACTACTGAAGCTATGCAGGAATTTAAAAAGTTGTGGAGTGAAGAGCTTAACAAAAGAGGCGAATACAGGGATTTTTCAAAAGCATATGATTATGCGACAAAAAATTCTTCTATTCGTGAAGAATGCATAAAAAAATATTTCGACTTTGATTCTGAGGATTCTGTAAGATACAGAGAGGCCTGCAGAGCTTTTGACGAAGGCGATATTTACTGGGCATTTATTCTTTTGCGCCAGTTCTCAACTATTTCCTCGCTCAGCAGCACATTAAAGGAGCTTACTAACAAGCGTCGTATATTCCTTTCGGAAGACAGAAAGGAATCTGTGGTAGCACGACAGAGTGTGGAAGTTTTTTTAGAGAGAATCATGAAGAGTTCTTCAATAAAATCGGAAGAATTCATAGAAGAAGCTTTAGCTAATTTTGATACTTATGAAGCTCTCAAAGAAGAAAAGAAATATAAATCAGCATATAAAACCGCCGTATTTACCGACAAGAGTAACAGTTATGTATTTAATTTAAAAAAGCATTTGTACTATGTAGCATGCCGCGAGATTACAGACGAAAACAAAGAGCAGACCGAAAAATATTTTAAGCTTATTGAAAAGTATTTTAACTTCAAAAGGCAAACAAAGGATGACGAGCTTATTGTCATAGACGATATCGACGTTATAATGGCACTTTTAGTGTTTATGAAAAATGGCGGCGATGTTTCGTTTGAAGACATTGCGCAAAGATTGCATCGTACAGTAAAAGTATACTGTGCGGAAAACCTCCCCTCTTCTGTTTGTGTGTTGGCTGATTATCTTCACATTCTTGGAGAAACCCAACTTGAACAGGTGACATTAAGACAACTTATAAAGCATGGACAGACGATCAATGATAAGTATAAAAAGCGTTATACATATCTTGAGCTTATGAGTGAAAATTCAAACAAGTTTATATTCAGACACAACCCTGATACTCCTCTTGAGTGTGTCGTTTACAACAAAAACGCAAGCCTTAACGAGACTCTTAAAAAGTGTGTCGATAAAAAGGATAATAATTCCTGGTGCCTTGTTGTTAAGCACGATGTCAAGACTTATGAATCATGGTCTAAAAACTTCCAGGAAGATAAAATTCTTTCCACCCTGGAGACGGTTCTTGACAACGAATTTGGCGATTATTTGCTCGAGCATTCCATAGATACTTATTTCAGCGGCGACGATAGAAAAAAGGCTAAAGATTCAATGGTAATCATCACAAGCGGAAGAAATCACTACAGCGATTTCCCGAAAATTGGTGTAATGGTTAAAATTGAACCTATCACTAAGAAGATTATGAATGTTCATTATTGCGTTCTCTATCTTCCCGAGGAAAAATATACTACCGAGCTTTTAGAAGAAGACTGCAGATATATTGAAGCAATTCTCAATGAGGAAACTGATTCCAGATACAACACCTTCTCAACAGTTGTTGAAGAGTTGGTATGGAATACTGTGAACGATTCGTTATCCAAATAATTATAGAACACTGTTCTTAATAAAAAGGGCAGTGTTCTTTTTATTATTTGTAAAAAAATACTTGCATTTTAATTAAATTCCGTGTATAATACAAAAGTCGGCTATGGAGAGATGGCTGAGTTGGTCTAAGGCGCACGACTGGAAATCGTGTAACGGTTAATCCCGTTCAAGGGTTCGAATCCCTTTCTCTCCGCCAGGAAAAGGCAGGTACCTTTTAGGTAGCTGCTTTTATTTTTTAGGGATTCGAACCCTGAGAGGGCAACTGGCGTTAAGAAAACGATTGATAATCGTTTTTAGCCTGTTGGTGCGAAGTTCGGTACCCAAATGCGACCAGCGCCGCATTTGGGTGGACGAGCAAGAGTGCAAGTCGGATCG
>JAZNTQ010000101.1:0-21800 GCA_045591865.1 Clostridia bacterium | reverse complement strand
CCCGACTCGGGCGAGAGATATTTAAGCACAGAAATGTTTAAATGATAAAAAAGAGGATGGGAAATATTTTCTGTCCTCTTTATAAAAAATTTTTAAAAAAATTGTTGACAAGCCACATTTCGTGTGTTATTATAATATGCGTGTCACGGGTTGTGAAATTGAATATAAGCTGGTGTAGCTCAATTGGTAGAGCAGCTGATTTGTAATCAGCAGGTTGCGGGTTCGAGTCCCATCACCAGCTCCAGGGAGAGTTCCCGAGCGGCCAAAGGGGGCAGACTGTAAATCTGTTGTCACTGACTTCGATGGTTCGAATCCATCCTCTCCCACCACAAAAAAATCCTCGTACTTCAGTACGGGGATTTTTTTGTGGATTTGGAGGGATTCGAAGGGGAGGGTAGTGAATGACGTGCCGGTGGCACGTCAGAGCCGCGGAACGGCTTTTCCGCAGAAAAGCGAATCCATCAACTTTTTCAGCTATACATTGAATTTTTCTGCATATAGTCATAAATCTGTTTTCCGTGCTCCTGCTCTTCCTTCTGAATATGGTTGAGCTTCTGACGGATTTGTTCATCCTTGAATTCAAAAATACAAGTATCATAAAGGTGTGATGCGTGCTTTTCGGTTGCAAGAAGGTCACTTGCAAGATAGCTGTCCTCTTTCTTTTCCTCGCTGTCTGCCGCACCATAGTGCTCTGTGAAGCTAGTATTTTCCTGTGACTGCGACTGACCCTGTCCCTGGGACGCGGTGCTTTCTCCATTTTCGATTTTTGTGAGAGTGTCGTAATGATTCTGCTCAATCTGTGATATTTTGATAAAAAGCTGTCTTAACTGGGGGTCATGTGCCTCCTGCGCCGCCTTTGTGTACTTTTCAATACAGAGTTTTTCTGTATCTTTCATATCCTTGAGTAAATTTTTCTCTTTTTCTGAAAATTGTGTCTGCATAAAAATCACCTCGGTGCTATTATTTCACCGAGGCGTTTTTTTATTCAAATATTTTCTTAAACTGGTAGGTTGCTCCATTTTCTGTGATATTAAATGAAAGATAAGATGCCTTTTCAATCGATTTATGAAGCATTTTCTCGCTTCTTGCATTTTTAACACTTATAAATCTTGCACCATTTTTTATTGTGCAGAGGTTTTCATCTCCGCCATAGATTACAAACACATTTTTGCTCGCTTGAGCCTCCTTAAGCATTGAATAAAAGGCTTCACGGTCAAGCTCTGTTACAAAATCCTCTTTTTCATCAAGCAGTATAAAAATGTTTTTGTTATCCGATTTGAGTGCCGAAGAAAGCTTTTCCCATTGCTTTCCGCGTGATATTTTTCCGCCACCCGTTTCGAGTGATATTATGATTCCACCAGGAATTTCAACTTCTTTGTATTCTCCCGTTATTATGGGTTTTTCGGGGGTAAGCTCCGCGATTTTATCTCCGCCGATAATTGCAAAGGCTCCTGATTTCTCCAGAGTATCCATCACATTTGCATAGACAATTCTGTCATAGAGAGTAGTCGCCTTTGCGGGGCAGAAAATATCAAAGGTGAAACCGCCCTCTGATTCTTTATAAAAATCGTCTTTCCATATGCTCTCGGCTGTGTCGGCATCGAATTTGCCGCAGATGAGCTTGATGCTTCTCTCTGCGCCCGAGTGCGAAAGGGTAAGTGTCCCTGCGCCCTCTTTCATAGCTTCTACATTACCATCCGTGAGAGTTATAAATTTGCGGTCATAAACGGGGTTAAGAAGAGAAATATTCTCTACCGCCGTGATGTTTCCGTGTTCATCAAAAACCTCTACATTTCCGCCGAACGAAAGAGCATTTCCAAATTCAAGATTGTATTCCTTTTGTGCGATAATTCCAGAGACGGAGCCTATTACATATAGGGAAACGCTGTCGGTCTTTTTGCCGTTATAGTAAAGGTCAAGCGTTACTTCTCCCTCTTTTTCGGGATAGTATATATTCTCCTTAACATAGCCTCTGCCCGTAGGAACTGACCATTTTATATTCCCCGATACGCTTTTGGGGGTATTATAGTTTTTATCGTATGCAATAGTATTAAGCTTCACACTGTCTCCCGAAAGGACAACATCCTTTTCGGCTTCTCCGAAAACTCCTGCCGCCGCACCACTTTCTGCATCGCTTGTGATGGCGAGAGCATTTATAACCTTTCTGTTTTCGGTGGGAGAATTTATCGTATGAAGCTCATTTTCACGAAGAGTTTTCCCGACGAGTGCCGTCGAGCCGCCGCCGTCAAGATTTATAGCGTTTACCATACCCATTTCAAGACAAATGTCGGAAAGCGTCTCAAGACTTACACCACGGCTTATGGTCTTTCTTCCGTCCACCGTCATTATATAAATCACGGTGCCGTCTTCATTTGTTCCTATAACACTTCGGGGGTGGTTTCCGCTTACGTTATGCGTGATTGGTGTTTTCTGCCCGTCTTTTAAGAGAAGCGTGCCCCCGCCGAAAGCGGTTTTCACATTCTCAAGAGAGGGCGATGCGCTTACTGTAACCTTGAGAGTATCGTCAATATTTACATTATGGTCAAGTGTGGGGGACATATTGTCGTCAATCACAAGAATATATCCGTTTTCTGGGATAGGGAGTGTTCCGCCGAGGCTCACTCCTTTGCCCGTCACCTTCCCGTCTGTGACAGTTACCGCTGTAATTCCTGCAGGCAAAAACGGGGACTCGCCACCGTTAAAATCGGGGGTGTACATCAGGAGCGCTCCATAGTAGTCGGTGGGCTTATTTATGTGAGCAATTTTTGCCGCTTCGCCATTTGGAAGGGTAAGCTCCGCCTTAAAATCGACATAAGAAAAAGAAAGCGCATTTTCCGAAAAAAAGCCTGCCGCCATATCTGAATTTATGTGCGACTGCAAAAGCTTTCCGTCTTTCACCTCAAGCCCGAGCGAGAAATTCTGATTATTTTTATACACCGAGAAAAAGTCACCGTTTATTGCAACGGCGGTCTTTTCCTCGCCGCTTGCAAGCTGGGTTACGGTTGCAGCTTTATCTGTGCCACCGCTGTGCTTTAGAAGCTCGAAGCTTAAATTCTCGTTTTTAAGGTCTGCAGTTATTAAGTTAATGTCGAGCGCATAGTCTCCAAAAAAGCGTTTTTCGTTTTTTAAGGTAATTCCGCCAGTTACAATTTCCTCGTTTACAGAGGTGTAAAGAGGCTGCGCAAAAGCGCAGAGCGAAATGCTTAAAAGAAGCGCTGTGAGTATAAGTATTTTTTTCATAGTCTGTTCTGCCTTACTGTTTCATAGATGAAAAGCGCCGCCGCAACGGATGCGTTGAGCGAGTTCACGTCGCCTTTCATCGGAATTTTTACTTTGAAATCGCATTTGTCAAGAACGAGTCTGCTTATGCCCTCGCCCTCGCTGCCGACAACAATTGCTACTGCTCCTTTAAGGTCTGCCTCATAAATATCTTTTTCGCCTGAAGCATCAGCACCTGTTACCCAGATATTTTTCTCTTTAAGCTCGTCAATCGTTTTCGCAAGAGAGCTTACACGTGCAACGGGGGTATATTCCACCGCGCCTGCACTTGCTTTGGCACAAACTGCCGTGAGGCCTGCGCTGTCGTGCTTGGAAATTATGATTCCGTGCGCGCCGGCACAGTTGGCAGTTCTTATAATAGAGCCAAGATTTCGGGGGTCTGCTATTCTGTCGAGAATAATGATAAAGGGCGGCTCGCCCTTCTCTTCGGCGATTTTGAGGATATCATCAACCGTTTTATACTCTGCCATTGAGCAAAGCGCAACCACGCCCTGATGAGCGCCAGTCTGACTCATTTCGTCGAGCTTTCTGGTATCAGTTTCGGTGACGGGGATTCCCCTCTCCTTTGCCATGCGGATAATGGGGATAATACTTCCCTGCTTATCGCCCTTTTTTACATAAATTTTATCTATACTCCTGCCGCTTTTAAGAGCCTCGGTGACAGGGTTTCTTCCTTCGATTTTATCAGTCATTTTTATTCCTCCTTGAGCCATCCTGACTCTATTTTAACACAAAAACTTCAAAATGTTTACCTTTGTAATAAAAATTTATTATTGGAAATTATTTCCCCTGATGCGAGGGCGTGTTTTTCGGGAATTTCCTGTGGTACATAGAGGTAATCGCACGAAAGAACAACTCTCTTTTCAACCATCTTCTTAACATCGCTTAAGGATAGCCCCTGCAGAGTGATTATTCTTTTATTTCCGATATTAAGCTCAAGCGCACGCGCATTTTCTATTCCATCTAAAGCTATGTATCTTATTACTGCGCCGCCTATGGGGAATTTTTCTCCGTCCTTCTTGAAACAGAGGTGAATGTCGCTCTCTTTTGCTTGAGAAATAAGCTTTTCCCTTATTTCTTCCTCATAAAGAGCCTCGGGGAGATAAATTCTCTTTATGATCCTTTTTGTGTTCAGCGCCTCCTGAACATCTCCGCCAGTAATCACTATATTTTCTTGCGAAGCGCCCTCGTAAATCAAATCGAAAATATCGGGGCAATCCACCAAAAAGGAGCCGTCTTTCGTTTTTACTTGCGCAAGGATTTCCTTGCCATAGGGCGTGAAAGTAATGGTGTCGAAACTTTTTTCTGCGATAAAAGCGGCAAACATAGCCACCACTGAAAAAATGGCTACTCTTTTTGCCGTCTTTTTAGTCGGGGCAGGGTGAAAGTGTACCATAAACGCAAGAAACACCCATACCAAAACAAAAATAGTAAAATCCTCCTCATAATCTATAGTCGCATAAGGGAGCGAGCTTATCCATTCGCAGAGCATTTCAATTCCCTCCGCCAGAAAGCTCATTATCCGCGAGAGAATTAAAGATAGCCACTCTATCGGAGATAAAACTGCCAGAAGCATCCCCACGATAACGTACATAGAAGAAAGCGGTACCGCCACTATATTAGAAAGAGGGGCATAGGGGGTTATAATACCGAAATAATATATAATCACGGGAGTGAGTGTAAGAAAAACGGCAAGGGTCAGAGATATTGCAGTTTCCACCATTTCGGGTAAAAGCCGTCCAAGGAAAAGAGAAAACTTTTTACCAAAAAGAATGAGCCCGAGCACGGAAAGTGCCGAAAGTATAAATCCCACATTGAAAATTATGTACGGATTTACGAGCATCATTATCCAGAACGCATTAAAAAGCGACGTGAGAGAGTCGTTTTCTCTATAAAGAATATGCGAAAGATAAAAAAGCGAGCACATCAAAAGCGCACGCACGACACTTGCTCCGCCTCCGCTTACAAGCGTGATAAAAATTGCGATTAATATTGCTATGAAAAAGCCGATTCTTCGATTGCCGAATATCCTTCTTATAAAAAGCATTATAAATGCAATCGCAACTGAAAGGTGCATTCCCGAAACTACGGCAATATGATTGAGACCGCTTCCCTGAAGCGAAGCATAAAGCTCATCTGAAATGAGGGATTTATCGCCGAAAATCATGGCATTAAAAAGAGCGCGGCTGTCTCCCTGAAAAAAGCGCTCTCCTATAGAATCCATATGTCTGCGAAGAGAAAAAATCTTTCCCATGATGCCTTCTTTATATCTGCCCGTTATTTGCACACCATCAGTTTTTGCCTGAAGATATACTCCCAAGGAAGCAAGATGATTTGCAAAGGTGCTTGTGCCCAGTTTAGCTTCAAAAGGGGCGCTGAGGGTTATTTCTCCCGTTACAATATCTCCGCAGAAAAGCTCTGTTCTTCTTTTTACCGAAAGATATACTTTTACATTTTCATCTTCACATAAAAATGCTACTGCCTTGCCATCCTTTGTCGGCTCCGTGATAACAAGGCTCATTTCTTTGCTCTCTCCTGCATAGCGGCTTATGATACTATCTTTATGTACTTGTGCAAAGTTCATCCGAACCGCACCGAGATAAATCACTATAAACACAAGCCAAAACAGTTTCTTTCTCTTGTCATTTATACGCCGTGACATACATAGCAGAATTATGAAAAACAAAGTTGTCAGCGCGGAAAGATTGTAAAAGGAAAGCATTACCCCGATGAAAAACAATATCGCGCCTATAACAAGAGGACGTTTTTGCATTTTATCTTATTTCCTGTTCGAGATTATCAAATAGTTCTGACGCAAAAAATTCCTGAATCGTAATACCAAGTCCGTCGCAAATTTTCTTTATTGTGGAAATAGTAGTGCTATTATTTCTGCCGCTGATGATATTGCTTAAGGTGGACTGCGTTATTCCGCTTTCGGTGGCGAGTTTATTTACTGTTATACCATTCTTTTTGCAAAGGTCGATAATTCTTAATTTTACTGCTTCTCCTATGTTCATTACATCACCTCAATTGAGTTTATCAACATAATTTTACCGCTTTTGGGTTGATATTCTTACCTCAATTGAGTTATCTTATTCTTTATTGTCACCTTTTTGCAAAAATGCAAAAGCTGTGCCATTTTGGCGTTCAAAATGGCATGGTCCTAATTGTTGCCGATTTTCAATATTTTGAACAACAAAAAAGGAAGTCAAAAATGACTTCCTTTTTACTTTGCTTTTTATAAAATTAGTTTACGCCGTAAGCAAGCATAGCTTCCATAACCTTCTTGAAGCCTGCGATGTTAGCACCTGCAACGAGGTCTTAACCAAGACCGTATTGGTTACCAGCTTCCTCGCTAACCTTATGGATGTTAGACATAATGCCCTTAAGCTTTTCATCAACTTCTTCTGCGCTCCAGCTGTAACGCATAGAGTTCTGTGCCATTTCAAGAGCAGATACTGCAACGCCGCCTGCGTTAACAGCCTTTGAAGGACCGACAACTACGCCGTTTTCCTTAAGAAGAGCAACAGCCTCGTTTGTTGAGGGCATATTTGCAACTTCGATATAGTACTTTGTACCATTTGCAATAATCTTCTTTGCTTCTGCTTCGTTAACTTCGTTCTGTGTAGCACAGGGCATGCAGATATCTGCCTTAACGCCCCAGGGCTTTTCACCTGCGAAGAACTGGCAGCCGAACTTGTCAGCATAATCCTGCGCTCTGTCGCGGCCAGAAGATCTCATTTCAAGCATAAAGTCAATTTTTTCCTGTGTTGTAACACCATCGGGATCATATACATATCCGTCGGGACCGGAAATTGTGATAACCTTACCGCCGAGCTGTGCAACCTTTGCTGCAACACCCCAAGCAACGTTACCGAAGCCTGAAATTGCAACTGTCTTGCCTTCGATTGTTTCACCGAAGTGCTTGAGAACTTCACAAGCTTAATATGTAGCACCATAACCAGTAGCTTCGGGACGGATAAGAGAACCGCCGTAAGCAAGACCCTTACCTGTAAGAACGCCGTTTTCCCAGCAACCCTTGATTCTCTTGTACTGACCGTAAAGGTAACCGATTTCTCTTGCACCTACGCCGATGTCACCTGCGGGAACGTCAACGTCAGGACCGATATGACGGTAAAGCTCTGTCATAAAGCTCTGGCAGAAACGCATAATTTCACCGTCAGACTTACCTCTGGGGTCGAAATCGCTACCGCCCTTACCGCCGCCGATGGGAAGACCTGTAAGGCTGTTCTTGAATGTCTGCTCGAAAGCGAGGAACTTCATAATTGAAAGGTTAACAGAGGGGTGGAAACGAAGACCGCCCTTGTAAGGTCCGATAGCACCATTGAACTGTACACGGAAACCGCGGTTTACCTGTACCTTGCCGCTATCGTCAACCCACGGAACGCGGAAGATAATCTGTCTTTCAGGCTCTACAAGTCTCTCAAAAAGACCTGATGTTTCAAGCTCGGGACGCTGCTCAACAACGTGCTCAAGGCTTTCAAGAACCTCTGTCACAGTCTGGATAAATTCGGGTTCATTGGAGTCCTTCTTTTTAACGTCCTCCAAAATGCCAAGCAAATACTTGTTTTTCATAACAAAAACCTCCTAATACTCTAAAATTCTACATTGAAAATATTATAACACCCCTAAAAAATGATGTCAACATATTTTTATGGCATAAAACACTATATATATTCACGATTTTTATCTTATTTTACCTCCACAACCGTCACACCGGCTTCGCCCTCGCCGTATCTTCCGGGGCGGAAACTTCTTACGTGGGGATGGTGGCGAAGCATATCAGTTATTGCACTTCGGAGTGCACCTGTGCCCTTGCCGTGAATAATTGTGACGGATTCAAGATGAGAAAGAGCCGCATCGTCAAGATATTTGTCGACGAGCAAAAGCGCATCGTCAACCGTCTCTCCGCGAAGGTCGATTTCCATTTTAACCTCGCGCTCCATCTGTCCACCACCGGAAATATAGCTCTGGGCGGTCTTCTTTTTCTTTTCCTTTTGTGCCGGAGCAAGCGCGGAAACATTAGTCTTTATCTTGAGTATTCCCACCTGCACGGTAAGGTCGCCCTTTTTGTCGGGAAGGGTAAGAACATTGCCGACAGAGTTCATCGTAGTTACCTCGACTTCTTGCCCGAGAGTAATCTTTTTGGGGTCAAGCTTTGCCTTGGACTTGTTCTTGAAAACGTCCTCGCTCAATTTTCCCTCTGCCTTGTCGAGCGCTTTTTTAAGAGCACGTCTGCTCTCTTCAATTTCGCTTCTGTTACTGCTTGCAGACTCTTCAAAAAGCTTCTGCATCTTTTTTACGATTTCATCGGCTTCCTTTTTTGCCTGTTCGTAAATCTTTTTAGCATCACGCCTAGCATCATTAAGGAGCTTTTCGCGCTGCGCACGGATGCGTGCATTTTCTTTTTCAGCTTCCTTCTTTTGAGCAATTGAAACCGCCGCTGCCTCGGTAGCCTTATCAAGCTCCTCCTGTGCTTTTGCGCGGTGCTCCTCAAGAGAGGTGATAACGTCCTCAAAGCGCGTGCTTTCACCGTCAAGAAGCTCTTTTGCCTTGTCTATAATATCCTCGCCCAGACCGAGTCTTCTTGAAATTGCAAAGGCATTACTCTTTCCAGGAATACCTATAAGAAGCTTGTAGGTCGGGCGGAGCGATGCCACATCAAACTCGCACGCCGCGTTGCATACGCGAGGAGTAGAAAGTGCATAAAGCTTTATCTCGCTGTAATGTGTAGTTGCGGCAACCTTTGCCCCGAGAGCCTTCGCGCGCTCAAGAATAGCAACAGCGAGAGCCGCACCCTCCGTCGGGTCAGTTCCCGAGCAAAGCTCGTCGAAGAGAATAAGCGAATTATAGTTGGCTTTATCTAAAATACCTATAATATTTGTCATATGCGCCGAGAATGTAGAGAGCGACTGCTCGATAGACTGCTCGTCACCAATATCGGCAAACACGTTTTCAAAAACTGCTATATCGCTTCCGTCTGCGGCAGGGATAAGAAGTCCCGACTGCGCCATAAGAGTGAGAAGGCCGAGCGTTTTAAGAGAAACTGTCTTACCGCCCGTGTTGGGACCTGTTATAACGAGCGTGTCAAAATCTTTCCCCAAAAATATATCTGTCGGCACAACCTTTTTAGAATTGAGAAGGGGATGGCGTCCTTTTTTGATATTTATGATTCCGTCTGAATTGAGAATCGGGAGAGAAGCATCCATCTTTCGTGCAAGCTTGCCCTTTGCAAAGGCAAAGTCAAGCTCTATAATGGCTTTGTAATTCTGGGTAATCTCGTCTGAAAATTCTGCCACCGAGGAGGAAAGCTCTGACAAAATCCTTTCAATTTCGTCCTTTTCGTCACCGAGGAGAGCGCGCAGGGAATTATTTATCTCAACTGCCGCCATCGGCTCTATGAAAAGCGTCGCCCCGCTTGCAGAGCTATCGTGAACGACTCCGGGAACACTTCCCTTATGCTCGCTCTTTACGGGGATTACATATCTGTCACCGCGCATTGAAACTATAGGCTCCTGAAGAAAACTTGAATATGCGCTCGAGTGCACCATATTATTAAGCACATCGCGTACCTTTGAATGAAGGGAGCGCATTTTTCTGCGGATTGAAAGAAGCGTAGGAGAAGCGTCGTCCGCCATTTCCTCCTCGCTTATTATCGCGGAAAAAATAGAGCTTTCAAGTTTTTTGTTATCAGAAAGCAGAACAAAAATATTTGAAAGAGCAGGATAGTTTCCTGAAAAATTATCTTCATCACAGTAGCTTTTGAGTGCTCTTGCCATTCGAAGAACGTGCGCAACCGCGAGAAGCTCGCCCATAGAAAGCGCTCCTCCCTGGGATGCACGCATTACGCCGCCCTTAATATTCTTCACAGGGCTTATCGGCGGTGCGCTTTTTTTTATGAGAAGCGACTCTGCCTCGCTTGCGAGCGACAAAAGTGCTCTCGCCTCGTAAATGTTTTGGGTGGGAAGAAGCTCTGCGCATTTTTCACGCGTCTCTTTGCATACTGCCTGCTCGGTGAGCATTTCCTTTATTTTGTTGTATTCAAGCACACGCAGTGTACGCTCTTGCATAGCTTTTACCTCTCTTGTTTGGGGACGGGTCCATTTTTGTTGCACCTTCGGATTACAAAAATATCCCCGTCCCCTGTTAGCGCTCTCGTTTAGATTTTGATATGCTTGGGCAATCCGCCCTCCATAATGGGAAGAAGTTCACCCTCAATAAGCGGACGGACGTAATTTATAAATTCGTCTGTCACGTTGTCTCCATTTTCATTTATCATACTGCGCGGAACTTCCTTTGCAAAATTTGCAATCTCCGCTACATCATGGGTATCCGTCTCGCACACATAGGGATTATCGGACACTCTTTTAAGAAGCGCCATTTTGCCGCTTTCTCCCTCGCTTGCCGCCTTTACTGCCGCGCCGCCTACTGCAAATGATTCCTCAATATCTGTAAGAGATGCAATATGAGAAGCACTGCGCTGAAGGGTGGAAAGCTCCACAGCGCGTGTCTTTATTCCAAGGTCATTTTTAAGCATAGCAGCAATAGTCTGCGCGGTCCCCGTAAGCATAGTATGGCCGAAGGCATCCGTGCCCTTTTCACTTCCAAGCTCGCACACGTATTTTCCGTCCTTCGTTCTCACTCCCTCGGAAACTGTAATTACGAGCGACTTATTTCCCTCGGTAAGCTCGCGCACACGGCTTTTAACATACTCATAATCAAAGGGCACCTCGGGAAGAAGCACCATCGCCGCGCCTTCGCAGTCATCACTTTTCGCAAGCGCGCTTGCGCCTGTGAGCCAGCCTGCGTCACGACCCATAATCTCCACAACCGTCACGCTCTTGATGTCGTATACAAGACTGTCGCGCACAAGCTCCTTTGTAACAGTTGCCACGAATTTTGCCGCACTGCCAAAGCCTGGAGTATGGTCGGTTACCACGAGGTCGTTGTCAATAGTTTTGGGCACACCCATAAAGCGGATGTCCGTATTTTTGAATTTATTGTACTGGCTTAATTTCTTTACCGTATCCATAGAATCGTTGCCGCCGATATAGAAAAAGCCCTTTATATCGTACTTCTCGAAAATCTCAAAAAGCTTTTCGTATATTTCGTTACCCTCGACGGGGTCGGGAAGCTTGAATCTGCAGGAGCCGAGGTAGGAAGAGGGTGTTCTTTTAAGAAGCTCAAGCTCCTCCTCGCTCTTTATACGCCCGCGAAGGTCAACTATGTTTTCGCGGAGAAGCCCCTCAACACCGCCAAGCATACCATAAATCTTTCCGTCACAACGCTTTGTGCCCTCGTAAAAAACGCCTGCAAGAGTTGCATTTATTGCAGCGGTAGGTCCGCCTGACTGTCCTATTATAATGTTACCCTTAATTTTCATAATTTATCTCCTCTGCATATACTTACTTTCCCAAAAATGCTGCACCGATTATGCCCGCATCTCCGCCGATTTTTGATGCGGAAATTTCGGGGATTCCGATAGTATCTGCGCAAAAAACAAATTTCTTTGCATATTCGCGGATGGGATTTATAAGCGTGTCGCCCTGCGCCGAGACAGCACCGCCGATTACGATTTCGTCGGGCTGAAAAATGTTTATAATATCAATAACTCCAATTGCTACCTCTTCTATCCAGTCGCTGACGATTTTTTTTGCACCCTCATCGCCTTTTTCGGCAAGGTCAAAAACAAGTTTTCCGTTTATTTCTTCATTTTTGCCAAGCGTCTTTATCTCATCTCTGCGCTCAGTAGCAGTCTGTATAAGTCCTGTCATAGAGCCATATTTTTCCCAGCAACCGAGCCTTCCGCAGTTACAGAGGCGTCCGCCTGCGTGCGTTACAATATGTCCAAGCTCTCCTGCAGCACCGTTTCTGCCCGTGAAAAGCTTTCCGCCTACAATTATTCCTCCGCCGATACCCGTGCCGAGAGTTATAAAAATAAAACTTCTGGATTTCTTTGAATTATAATATTCGCCAAGTGCGGCGCAGTTGGCATCGTTATCAACAAAAACGGGGATATCACCTAAATTTTTCTGAAGAAATCCGCGTGCATCGATTCTCTTGTAGCCGATGTTTTCAGCTTCAAGCAAAATGCCCTTTTCTCTGTCAACCGCACTGGGAGAGCCTACGCCGATTGCTTTGATTTCATCCTTTTTGATATTTGCCTTTTCCAGAGCTTTTTTGATGCTCTCAAGCATCGCCTCGCAAAAAGCAGCTTCACTATTGCAGGGGGTAGAAACAGCGCATTTTGTAAGGATTTTTCCGTCCTCGCTTACAATGCCTGCTTTAATACTCATTCCGCCTATATCAACACCTATATACATAAGGCATTCCCTTCTCTTTTTTGATATAAATATTTTAATATATTTGGGACTTTGTGTCAATGGCTTACAGCTTATTCCACGACTTCGGCACGTAAATTTCGTTGAAGGTGTATACTGCAAAGCGGTCGCTCATTCCTGCGATATAATCGCACACTGCCTTTTCAGCTCCGTCTTTCCATGCTATTTCCTGCAACGAAAGAGGCATCGCGCCGATATTTTCGTGGTAATACGTAAAAAGTCCCTCGATTATTCCAAAGACCTTTTTCTCCTCGATCTTCGCCTTGGAGCCTATGTAGACGTGATCAAAAAGGAAGCTTCTTAATCGAAGCATCGCTTCTTCAACTTCATCGCTCATTAAAACATCATTTTTTCCGAAGGAGGAATTTACAATATCCAAAACGAGTGTGTTTATTCTCTCGCCGTGATTGCTTCCCAAAACATCTGTAATAATGGGAGGAATATCTTTTTCGGCTATAATTTTAGCACGGCAGGCATCATCAATATCGTGGTTGATATATGCGATTCTGTCGGCAATCTTAAGAATTTTACCCTCAAGAGTAGCACTTTCGCCGTCTCCCGAATGGTTTACAATACCATTGAGCACCTCCCAGGTGAGATTGAGGTTTTCAATTACCATTGCGGTGCGAAGCGACTGTTGGCTGTGCCTGAAACCACCCGAGCAGAGCTTATCAAGTGCATTTTCTCCTGCGTGACCAAACGGGGTATGCCCGATATCGTGACCGAGTGCCATCGCTTCGACGAGGTCCTCGTTTAATCTTAAGCTTCGGGCGATGGTACGGGCAATCTGCGAAACCTCAAGTGTGTGAGTAAGACGAGTCGTGTAGTGATCGCCCTCGGGAGCGATAAAGACCTGTGTTTTATGCTTAAGACGGCGGAAAGATTTTGAATGCAGAATCTTATCACGGTCACGCTGGAATTCGGTACGTATATCGCAAAGTTGAGATTTTTCCCTGCGCCCCCTTGTTTTTTCTGAAAGAGTAGCAAACTCTGAAAGCGTCTCTCTTTCAATTTTTTCTGTCATTTCGCGTATGTTCATGAGACGTTCCTCCAAAAAGAAAAAAGGTGTAAAACTACACCTTTTTATATAAAATTAGTCACCAAAGCAGATACCGAGTGATTTCGCTACCTGCACGAGTTCACTGTCGGGATCAACCTGCTTGTTTTCCTGACCGATAACATCCTCAAGAGATGCGTATTCAATCTTGTCGCCCTTTAATATTACCATATTGCCAAATTTGCCTTCCATAGCAAGTTCAACTGCAGCGCAGCCGTAACGGGATGAAAGTACTCTGTCGTGAGCAGATGTAGATCCACCACGCTGAATATGGCCGAGAATTGTCGCGCGTGCTTCGTTGTTGCAAAGTTCTTCAAGCTCGTCTGCAACAAGCTTTGCGATACCGCCGAGACGGATGGGGTCAGGGCTGTCTTCGCGAACGCGAGCTACCACGATTTCGCCGTCCTTGGGCTTTGCACCCTCAGCAACTGCAACGATTGCGAAATCCTTTCCTGCTGCAAAACCGTCCTTAATTTTTGCTGCAACCTTGTTGATGTCAAAAGGAATTTCAGGAAGCAAGATAACATCTGCCGCACCTGCGATACCGCCGTGAAGAGTAAGCCAGCCTGCGCCGCGTCCCATAACTTCTGCAACCATAATTCTGCCGTGGCTCTTCGCAGTTGTTCTGAGACGGTCAAGACAGTCTGATACGACTGATACCGCTGTGTCAAAGCCAAATGTGTAATCTGTGCAGTTAAGGTCGTTATCTATCGTTTTGGGTATAGCGATTACATTCACGCCAAGGCGCGCAAAATCGCGGCCGCTTGTGAGTGTGCCGTCGCCGCCAAGGATGAAGAGCGCGTCGATGCCCTCTTTCTTTAAGTTTTCAACTGCTTTCATGGAAGCATCACGGTAAATGATTTTGCCGTCTTTTCTGATAACCGCGCCGTTTTCGTCACGGGCAGGGTACTTAAAGAGGTTGTCCTTATTGGAACTCTTTATGATTGTGCCACCCTCGCCGATTATTTCCTGAACACTCTCAAGAGTAAGCGGAACGAAATCGCTGTGATAAAGACCGTGGTAACCCTTGCGGATACCAACAACCTCAAGACCATATTTAACTATAGCAGTTTTCACGACAGCGCGTATTACTGCATTAAGACCGGGGCAGTCTCCGCCACCGGTAAGAATAGCAATTTTTTTAATTTGTGCCAATTTAGTTTCCTCCATTCCCACGCGAGATAATTGAAAAAGCCTTTCTAATTTATATTACTACACCTTATCCCCAAATTCAAGCAAAATTTTAGATAAAATGGCAAATTTTTAAAAAATATACCTTTTTACCCTGAAAAAGGCAAGAGGGTGCTAAAGGCACCCTCTTTTGTGATTATTTCTTTTCTATTTTTATTTCATCATTCTCCGCTTTGATTACGACGCTGTCTCCCTGTGCAACTTTTCCGTCGAGCATTTCCTCTGCAAAGAGGTCCTCAACCTTTGAGGTGATTGCGCGGCGAAGCGGACGCGCGCCGTAGACAGGGTCAAAACCGACCTTTGAAAGAAGCTTTACTGCGCTTTCGTCAACTGTAATTTCTATTTCGTTTTGCAAAAGCCTCTTTTTAAGTCCCTCGAGCATCACAAGTGCGATTTCACCGATTTCTTCTTCGGATAGCTGGTTAAATACGATAATATCGTCAACACGGTTAAGAAATTCAGGACGAAACATTTTTTTGAGCTCATCCATTACATTGTTTTTGATATTTTTATTGACTGTGTCAGCATCATTTATTACTGAAGCAAAGCCGAGAGATTTAGGCTCGCTGATGTTTCTTGCACCGACGTTACTCGTCATTATTATAACACAATTTTTGAAATCTACTCGCCTTCCCTGACTATCTGTTAAAATACCGTCATCCAATATCTGTAAAAGAATATTGAATACATCAGGATGAGCTTTTTCGATTTCGTCAAAAAGTATCACGCTGTATGGCTTTCTGCGTACTTTTTCGGTGAGCTGACCGCCCTCATCAAAGCCGACATATCCCGGAGGAGAGCCAACCATTTTTGACACAGAATGTTTTTCCATATATTCTGACATATCAACGCGGATAAGAGCATCCTCATCACCAAAAAGCGCTTCGGTGAGAGCCTTTGAAAGCTCCGTCTTACCAACGCCCGTAGGACCGAGGAATATAAATGAGCCAATCGGTCTCTTGGGGTCTTTAAGTCCCATACGCCCTCTGCGGATTGCCCTTGCGACCGCACTTACCGCATCGTGCTGACCGATAACGCGCTTGTGCAGAATTTCCTCAAGATTTTTAAGCCTTTCGCTTTCTTCTTCCGCAAGCTTTTTAACGGGGATACCCGTCCAACCCGAAATAATTTCTGCAATTTCTTCCTCGCCGATTTCTCCCGAGTACTGCGACGAGCTATTTTTCCAGTTTTCACGAAGAGAGGAAAGTTTTTCGCTTTTTTCCTTTTCTTCGTCTCTTAAAAGAGCCGCTTTTTCAAAGTCCTGCGAATTTATTGCTTCTTTCTTTTCGGCAGAAAGAATTTCAAGCTCACCTTCAAGCTCTTTTATTTCAGGCGGAGTCGTAAGTGCGCCGAGCTTTACGCGGCTGCACGCCTCGTCAATAAGGTCAATCGCCTTATCGGGCAGAAAGCGGTCTGTGATATAACGATTGCTCATTTTAGAAGCCGCAACAATCGCTTTGTCAGTGATTTTCACCCCGTGATGCGCCTCATATTTTTCGCGGAGACCTTTTAATATTTCAATCGTTTCGTCGACGCTGGGTTCGCCCACGGTTACAGGCTGAAAACGTCTTTCAAGAGCCGCATCCTTCTCGACGTGCTTTCTGTACTCATTAAGAGTAGTTGCTCCGATAAGCTGAAGCTCTCCGCGTGCGAGCGAAGGCTTTAATATATTTGCCGCATCTATTGCGCCTTCTGCCGCACCGGCACCGATTATAGTGTGCATCTCATCAACGAAGAGTATCACGTTGCCTGCCTTTATGATTTCTTCCATCGCTTTTTTGAGTCTTTCCTCAAATTCACCGCGGTATTTTGCCCCGGCAACGACGCTTGAAAGGTCAAGAGAAACCACTCTCTTGCCACGGAGAAGCTCGGGAACATTATCCTTTGCAATCTCCTGCGCAAGCCCCTCTGCAACAGCAGTTTTACCAACACCGGGCTCACCGAGAAGAACGGGATTATTCTTCGTTCTTCGTGAAAGAATCTGAATTACGCGCTCAATTTCCTTTTCTCTTCCGATAACAGGGTCAAATTTGCCCTCTTTTGCAAGCTGTGTAAGGTCTCTGCCGAACTGATTAAGCGTAGGCGTATCAGCACTTTTTTTGCTTTCGGCTTTGGGAGTGTTGGGAGAAGCACTTGTAAGAGAAGCTAAAATATCCTCGTAAAGATTATTTGGAAGACCCATTGATAAAAGAATTCTCACTGCAACGCTGTCGCGCTCACGAGAGAGTGCAAGAAGAATATGCTCTGTGCCGATATATGAGCTTTGAAGCTTGTGCGCCTCGGCAACGCTCTGCTGAAGCGTGCGATTTGTTCTTGGGGTGAAGCCTGCAAAATTACCCGAGAAATCCGAGCTTTGATTAAATTTTACTATGTTTTCATAGAGGGCTTCAAGGGTTACGCCCTTTTCCTGAAGATATTTTGCCGCAAAGCCGCTTCCCTCGTCTAAAAGACCGTAGAGAAGATGCTCTGTGCCTATATAGTTACAGCTTGTGTCCATAGCACATTTTTGTGAAAGCGAAATTGCTTTTTGAGCTTTTTGTGTAAATTTATTTTCAAATTCCATAATTCTATTCCTCCTTTATTGCATTCTGAAGAATTTGCGCCCTTTTTATGTCGCGCTCGGGAGCGGATAAATTCTGCTCTCCCAAAACAAGTGTTGCAGGCATCGATAAAAACATCGCCCTGCGAAGAGAAACGAGGTCTATATTTTTTATTATACCTGCATTTGCGCCCATGCAAACATTGGAAATAAGGCTAAAAGCCTCCGATGATGAAATCATATACGCATTTTTAAGTATTCCCAGACTGCGCAGGCACTTATCTTTCATTTCATAGCTGTTTTTCTCAAAAAGCTCGGCGCTTATTCTGCGCTCTTCGCTGATAAGAGAGCAAGCCGCCGCATTAAAGCGCGAAATAATGTCCTCCTCGTCCGTGCCGAGAGTTATCTGGTTTGAAAGCTGATAAAGACTTCCGCTTGCTTTAGAGCCCTCACCATAAAGACCGCGCACCGTCATACCGAGGTTTGCCGCCCATTTAAGAAGCGGGCTGATTTGCCCTGCCGCACTTATCGCAGGGAGATGAAGCATCACCGATGCACGAAGTCCTGTGCCTGCATTTGTCGGGCAGCTTGTAAGAAATCCAAACTCATCATCGCGGTCAAAGGTAAGCCTTTCCGAAAGAAGGGTTTCTATCTTTTTTGCGGTGTCGTATGCGCTTTCGCTGTCAAGACCGTCCGCGAAGACCTGAATGCGAAGATGGTCTTCTTCATTTACCATAATGCTTATTTTTTCGTCATTACTGATTATTGCCACACTAGGCACCTTTGAAGAACAAAGCTCGGAGCTTATAAGATGTTTTTCGATAAGTGACTTTTTCTCTGTATCAGTAAGATTTACCATCTCGAAGCATTTAAGCTCCTTTTTAAGAGGCGAATTTGAGAGGGCATCCCATACAGTTTCTATAAGCTCTTTTGCCTGAGAAACGCTCATCTTTCGGGGGTAGGGAAGTGATTTTATATTTCGGGCAAGGCGGATTCTGGTTGATACAGCGATATCTTTTTCGTTTATATTATTCATTACTTGCCCTCCTTACTTCTTATTTCGTCGCGGATTTTTGCCGCTTCCTCGTAGTTTTCGCTCTTGATTGCTTCTTTGAGCTTTTCCTTAAGAATATCAGTTTCGCTCTTTTCCTCTTTTTTAATTTCGTTTTCCTTTTTTGCACCATTTTCAATATGCACCGAAGTGCCGTGGATTTTTTGAAGCATACTCTTTGCCTGCGCGCGGAAAGTATCATAGCAGCTTCCGCAACCCATTCGTCCCTTGCGCGTAAATTCAGAAAGTGTCATACCGCAACAAGGACAGGTAGCTTGTCTGTTTTCTCCGCGTGTGCCAAAAGAAAGAAGCGAGCCAAAATTATCAAAAAGAGATTCGCCCGACGCACACTGCGAGCAAAGATTAAGCGAGCTTTTCTTTCCGTTTACGATTTGGGTATATAATACAGTAGCATTATTTTTCCCACATTTTTCACAAAGCATATAAATCACAACTCCTTATCTTACAAGACTTGTTACCATACTCTTAAATATTCTTGCCCTTACAGTATCGCGTACATCGGCATTAAAGGGAAGAACCTTATCGTTCACCGCTCCAAGTATTATGTGCGCTTCTCTGGGGGTGATGCACTCGTAGTCAAGCAGATTTTGTACAAAAACTGCCGCGGTGCGATAGGAAAGCGTGTTTCCAACCGCATTTACAATGTGCATCGGGTAGGTGCTCCTGTCGGTTTTTACTGTGCGTATACGCACGCCTCCGCCACCGCCCCGACGGCTTTCAATGATATAGCCTCTCTCGGGGGTAAAGCGCGTCTGTATAACATAGTTTATCTGACTTGGCACGCAATTAAGCTCGCCTGCAAGCGTGTTTCTTTGAATTTCCACGTTGCCGCCCGACTCCTTGAGCATATCTATAAGCAGTTTTTCGATAATATCCGACATATTCATATATGAACACTCCTTTTGCGACTAGATTTGACTTTGACTTTCTTTGACTTTAATATATCACCCCTTTCTCCATTTGTCAATACCTTTTCCAAAAAAAAGAATGACGGAAAATCCGTCATTCTTTTATCTTCTTAATCTTCTTTTCTTTTTGAGCTTTCGTCTTATAGTTCTAGTAATCATAGCCGCTGCCATAAGTGCGAGGAACGCCATCATCACATAGGAAAAAGCAGAAATATTATTGCTTTTTACCTTTGTCCACATTTCAAGCACCGACTGATTTTTGTCGCCGAAATCTTCCATAATTCCGCAACGGGCAACCTCTTGCAGTGAAGGATACTGTGTGGTAAGCTGGCGGCCTAAGGTGTCGGTCTTTATAATAGACTTTCCGTCTGTGTAGTTTTCTTCTGAAAGAGTTCCCTTGAAGAAGTAGGAAAGGTCGTATTCGTATTCTCCGTCCTCAACCTCGTAATTTTCTTTTACAAGTTCAAAAATCTCGTCACCCGCGATTGCACTTGTGTAGCCGATATAGTCCATATTCATAACTGCAATTTCAGGTCTGCACAGAAAGTCCACAAAATCCTGTGCCAGCTCCACATTTGCGCCCTTGGGCATTACCCATCCGTCAAACCAGATTGTAGAGCCTTCGTCGGGGATTTTGAAAGCGAGAAGCTTGTCGTCCTCTTCTTCGGCAAGGTCCATTGCGTAAACTGCGTCACCGCTCCACGCAAGGTTGGCGTCAATCTTTCCCGACACTATATCGGTCTTACCCGAATCCACCTCGAAACCATAGATATTTCTTTTCATTTCTGAAAGAGCTGTACCGACATTTTCTATGGTTTCATCAGAAGTATCATTGGCAACTGCATTTACAATCCTCTGCAGTTGCTCACCGCTGATTTCGCCCTTTTGATATTTTTTCTGGGCATCTTTGAGCTTGTCAGAGTGAACGTAAAGCGAGCCTACAACGTATGCGTCGCGCGAAACGTCTTTACAGGTAACTCGGTTTTTGTAATCCGTATTCCAGAAAAGGTCCCATGTGGAAACATCCTCATATTTAATTGTTTCGGGATTATACAAAAATCCAACCGTTCCCCACATATACGCAACTGCGTAATCAGTCCAGTCATTCTTCGCAAAAAGGTCGGAAATATAGGGCGATACATATTTTGTATAGTTTTCCATTCTTGAAACGTCAAACTTCTCAATTGATATAGCCTCGTCTGTGCCATTTTTAGTCGCAAGAAGCATCTTCTGTATTATGTAGTCGGACGGGCACACAAGGTCATAGTGTGTTTTTCCCGTGCGGAGGGTGTTGAGCATTGTTTCATTTGTTTCAAAAGTATCATACTGCACGCGGACTTTTTTGCCCGTACGGCGCTCGTAATCCTTTTCCCAAAGCTCCATTACAGAGTCTTCTATCTTTGCGCCGTCGTCGTCCTTGCCCTCGTTTATATAGTCCTGCCAGTTATAAACTCTTAAGACCTCTTCCTCGGCAAAGGCGCTTGGAACATAAAGGAAAAGAAGCATCGCGCACAGAAGTAGTGCATTAAATCTTTTCATTTTTCTTCTCCCCACTTCTTTTAACATTTACAATTATGAGCACTGCAAGAGCAATCAGAGTGATTACAGTTGTGAGTGCGCGTAAAGACGGGGGCAGAGTGCCCTTTTTGCTGGTAACACCGTAAACATAGGTGCTGAGCGTCTGAAACGCGGTGTCTCTTGTAAATGCAGTTATGATATAGTCGTCAAGCGAAAGTGTGATTGAAAGAATAAATCCTGAAAACACACCGGGCATAATCTCGGGCAATACGATAGAACGAAGTGCTTTTTTCGGAGTTGCACCCAAATCAAGCGCTGCCTCGTAAATATTGGGGTCCATCTGCATAAGCTTCGGGCGGACGGAAAGTACTACAAATGGAATTGTAAGCACCACATGGCCTATAAGAAGCGTGATAAAATTAAATTGCACGCCGAAGAACACGAAAAGTATCGTGAGGGAAAGCGCAGTAACGATTTCCGCATTCATAACGGGGATGTTACCGATGCTTTCCATAATTGCCTTTGTCTTTTTTCCGCTGTAGAAAATGCCTATTGCACCGAGCGTACCCAGAATTGTCGACACCACTGCAGAGGATATTGCAACGAGGAAGGTGTTATAAAACGCCTGCATAATCTCTTTGTCGCCGAAAAGTGCGCGGTAAAGATGCAGACTGAAACCGTCCCATCTGCCGATAAGCTTTGTGTTGGTAAAGCTGAATACGATAAGAAGGAGTATCGGTGCATACATCACTAAAAGAAGTATATACACGTAAAATTTACACAGAAAATCTGTAAGAGAAAATTTCTTTTTCATTACCACAGACCTCCTCTCGCGTCTTCCTGCTCGTCGGTGTCAGTACACAGAGAACCAAAT
>JAZNTQ010000100.1:0-27594 GCA_045591865.1 Clostridia bacterium | reverse complement strand
ATAACCTGATTTGGCGCACTATTATAATAAATATATTCAATCTGGGATTCTACCCGTTTGCGGTGCCCGAATCAAAAATTTGTATAACCAAAAAAGCAAGCCACAAATGTGACTTGCTTTTTTGGTGGCGGAGAAAGAGGGATTCGAACCCTCGCGCCGGTTTCCCGACCTACGCCCTTAGCAGGGGCGCCTCTTCGACCTGCTTGAGTACTTCTCCAAATGCAGTAAAGCTAAAAAAAAGGACTGTGTCCTTGCATATTATTAAAATGGCGGAGAGGGTGGGATTCGAACCCACGCGCCCTTTCGGACAAACGGTTTTCAAGACCGCCTCGTTATGACCACTTCGATACCTCTCCGTACAAATCCGACTATGACAGTATACCAAATCAAAGCGGATATGTCAATAACTTTTATGAAAAAACTTCAAAAATCAACTTAATTTAGAAAGTGCATCCTGTGCCGCGCGTTGCTGTGCTTCTTTTTTACTATATGCAGAGCCTTTTCCGAGTGCTTTACCATCAGCGCTCACCTGCATCTCAAAAAGACAATGGTGCACGGGACCCTCTTCACTAATAATTTCATAAGTGATTGTGCAGGGGCCATTTTTCTGCAGTTTCTCCTGAAGCATTGTCTTATAATCTATTACCTGACCGCTCTCTACTGCTTTTGAAATTCGCTCTCCATAAATGCTATAGAGATACTCGCGCGTATTATTAATTCCTGCATCGAGATACATAGCGGCAATATGAGCCTCAAACATATCAGATAGGATAGATGGGCGGTTTCTTTCTCCTGAAAGCTCCGCACCGTGACCGAGGAGCATACACTTTTCAATCCCGATTTCTATTGCGAGTTCACCAAGAGCCTTCTCACACACGAGAGACGCACGCACGCGGCTCATCATACCCTCGTCGAGTGAAGGGAAGTTGCTAAAAAGATATTCTCCTACAAGGAAATCCACAATCGCATCGCCTAAAAACTCGAGACGCTCGTAGCTTTCTATATTATTTTCATTTGCATAGGAAGTATGCGTAAACGCAGTTTTAAGAAGGTCGGGATTTTTAAAAAAGTACCCGATATTCTTTTGAAACTCGTTGATTTTCATAAGAAAAACCTCGCTAAACACAAAGGATTCACCCTTAAAAAGCGAATCCTTTATAGTGATATGTATCAGATTAAGTTTTTAATTCTGTTAGCAACATCGCCAACAGTTTCGATACCTTCAAGCGCCTCGTCTTCGATTTCGATATTGAACTCATCCTCGATATCGCAAATGATAGTAGCGATGTCAACGCTGTCAGCGTGAAGGTCTGCAATGAACTCTGTGTTTTCGTTAATATCGGCAGCACTTATTTTAAGTCTGCTTCCCATTGCGTCTGCAATAATGCTTGTAAGTGTTTCAAGAACCATAAATCTAACTCCTTTCGACAATTATGATAATATAAAAATGCCTTTTAGTCAAGTCTTTTAAGGTAAAAATAACCTTTTTCGGCAATTGGAAAAATTTCCCCGAAAACCAGAGTGCTCAATAAAAGAGATAAATAAGGCACAGCAGTGATGCGGCAATTTCTAAAATTACCGCATTTACTGCAGGAAATATATTTTTTCTCTTAAAATTATGGGAGGAAGCAGAAACTGTGAAAATACTGCTCCAAACAAAAAGGATTAAAAACAAAATTTCATAAAAATTCATAAGAATTACCTCAATTAGCCTCTTCAAAATCGGCGTACATTACTTTAAAGGAAACGTCTATCTGTGCATCGGAAAACTTTTTCTCCCAGTCAAACTTTTTCCAAGCCCGCACATCTGCAAAGTGATGCTTTAAAGCCTCTCCGAGTCCCAGAATATCGGCATCATAGGAAAGCTGTGCTTTTTTTATAAGCTCCTTTGCTTCTTTGTCCAGAGAATCTTCAAGAAAGGCGCAGAACTCGGCGGATTTCTTCGTGTCATTCTCAATTTTTCCTGCGTCAACATACTCGATAGAAACGGGAACTTCTACCCTTATATGTGCCCTGCCGTTTTTTACACTTCCGTTTATGACAGGGCTGCGTTTTTGGATGAGCCTTATCGTTACGAAGTCACTTTTACTGGGATAGGCGATAGAGTAATTGCGAGGATAATACTCATCACAAATAATTCTTGCCAAATCCGTTTTGAAGCTTCCCAAAGTATCAATCATTTTATCGTTTTTAAAGACTGCGCATCCAAGCACCTCGGTAGGGTTTTTTGCATCGCGCACAATTTCGCCTGCAAGCGCTTCATAGGACAAGTCGTCGTACATATCAGAGACATCTGCGGAGGGCTCATCAATCTTATTCTTGTTTATCCCTACAAGCGGAACAAGACTACCTGAAAAGTCCTCCATCACATTAAAGTAAAGGTAATACAGATATGCCTCATTCACCTTGTCGTGCGCGACCTTGCTCATAATATTGTCGTAGTATTTCTCGATAAAGGTTTCCTGCGAAGGGTTTACCTCTTTGAGATATTTCTCGGCATCTCCCTGTGACACGCAGACGTATGTGTTCGGACGGAAATCACGCGAAGAGGCAAATCC
This sequence comes from Clostridia bacterium, assembly GCA_045591865.1. Lineage (GTDB taxonomy): Bacteria > Bacillota > Clostridia > UMGS1883 > UMGS1883 > UMGS1883. Next base: position 25,036 of record JAZNTQ010000100.1, on the reverse strand, counting down.
TGAGAGATAATCTCGGATGCCTTCCTTTGCAACGCTGTCGGAAAACACCACTATTTTTATATGAGACATATTAAGAGCTTTGCTTTTGATGGAGTCAATTTTCCTTAAAGCGGAAAAGACTGTTGGTGCCTCAACAGTTATTGCATCAGGCTTGGGAGATGAGGAATTTTCTTCGCCACCGCCACCGCCACCGCCGCCCCCGCTGCTACCACCGCTGGGATTGGCAAAAACAAATGTTGCCTTTACGGGAAAGGATTTTCCTTTATCGATACCCACTGCTACCACGAACGCCTGGTCTTCAACGTCTGTACCGTAGCCACAGCCACCGAGAAGCAAGATAAAAATAAATAATATACAAAGCTTTTTCATAATTCACCTGTGCTTTCTGCGTGTTCGCGCAATCGTCAGGATAATGACGGGTAAGGTGGGGAAGAGAAATGTGGAGTAGCTTAAAAGCTTTTCATAAAGGTAAAATGCACTGCTCTCGCTTGAAGGAAGCATTGAAACAAAAAAAGTTATTATAGTAATTATGGGGACAAGAGCACATTTTCTTTCTCTTTCGTGGCTTCCTGAAACGAGAGATGCGCTTGTGCTTATAAGAATGCTCATACTACACATTACAAAGCTTGTCCATACGAATACTACTATCGGCTCAAGCCTTTGTAAAAATGCACCAGACTTTATCATTCTTGTCATCTGATAAAATGGGAGGAAGAAGTTTTCTGATGCAGGGTAGGGGACAGTAAGGCAGTACGCAAGAGTGAAAATAACTGATATCAGTGCAACTATAAGAAATGTCAAAAGACCTGCTTTTTTTATTTCTTTATAGTTTCCGAGCATAGGAGCAAAGTAGAAAAGCAGTATCGTTTCGGGGAACCCGAAATGCTTTACAAATATTCCTCTCACAAGGCTTTTTGTGCTTGTTCCCAATATAGGAAAGAGGTTTTCCACTCTGTAATGCGGAATAAGAGCGAGAACAACCGTAATTATTGTTGCTACAACGAGAGGGAAAATAATGGCACTTAAATTTATTGTTGAGCGTGTGCCCGAATATGCCGCAACAAATACAGGCACAAGAATGAAAAGCGCGAAAAACTCGTCGGGCGCGGTAGTTGCCATTACTGTGCTTAATGCCTCGACAAGAAGTCTTAATAAAAGTGCATTGAATATAGTGAGAGAGATAACATAGATATAGCTGAAAAATATTTTTCCGCCCTTGCCTAAAGCAAGAGAAAATGTCTCGCTGAGGCACATAGGTGCAAACGGTTTATAAAGCCAAAGCACGAAAAGCAGAGAAATAGTTGCAATAGCGCATTTAGAGAGAACATCAAGCCATGCGGCATTTCCCACGAGCTTTACCATATATTCAGGAAGTATCACAAGATATTTTGAAAGTATAGCGCAAGAGCAAATGATTGCTATGCTTATACTACCGCTTTTCGATTTCATTTTTTCACCCTCTCCATTTTCTTGAAATAAATGACTGCCTCTTGCGGCGCCTGGGGTTTACATAGTCGTCGCGCTCATTTTGTTTCCACACTGGAGGCACAAAAAGAGCAGTCGGTACGCCTTTTTTTGTGATGGGAGCAAAGGGTACGCCCATCGGCATTCCCATTGATTTAGTATCTGTCCATAAAAGAATATTCACAAAAAGCCCTGCTACAATCCCCAGAAATCCTGCAGTAGCACCCAAAAAGATATATGCAAAGCGCAAAATTCTTGCCGAAAGTCCGAGATAGTAGTTGGGAGTTGCAAAAGAGCCAATTGCAGTGATTGAAACGATAATAATGAGTATTGGACTTACAATCCCTGCCGAAACTGCCGCCTGACCTAAAATAAGGGCACCTACGATACTTAAGGTACTGCCCGAAGCTTCGGGTACACGTATACTTGCCTCGCGGATAATTTCAAGAGAGATTTCCATTATTATGATTTCAATTAGCGGCGGGAATGGGACTTGCTCGCGGCTTGAAATGATGGACATAAGTATGCCCGTCGGGAGTAACTCTGTGTGAAAGCTGACAACTGCAACATATAACCCAGGCAGAAGCAGAGACAGGAAAAAGGCAATCCATCTTATAGTGCGAATCATATTGACGTACGGATAACGAAGATAGCTGTCCTCTGCCGATTCATTAAGCTCAAAAATGCTCGTAGGAAGTATAAGAACAAAGGGAGACCCGTCGACCAAGACCACTATTCGCCCCTCTAAAAGCGCTCGGGAGGCTCTGTCGGGGCGCTCGGTAGAGAGAAACTGGGGAAGTGTGGTCACTGATTTATCCTCTAAAAACTGTTCAAGCTCTGCCGCCGCAAAAATGTAATCAACCTCAATGCTTTCAATGCGGCGCAGAGTTTCTTTCACAAGTGACGAATTTGCAATATTTTCAATATACATTACGGATACGGGCGTCTGACTTATGGTGCCGACTTTGTATTCACGGCTCATAAGACTTTTATTTCGTATTAGGTGCCTTATAAGAGCGGTGTTTTCACGAAGCTGCTCTGAAAAAGCGTCGTTAGGACCGCGGATAATTCTCTCCGTCTGCGGAGAGTCGACTCCTCGATGCTGCCACCCCTTTACATCAAATGAAAATGCAGTTTTTGCACCGTCAACAAGCATAATTGTGCTGCCGAAATTAAGGTCAAACGTCAATTCTCCGATAACATTTGTTTCTTTATATTCACTTTGAGATAAAAGGACATCTCCGATAGAACGGAAGCTTGTAATGTTGATTTCACGGCTTTTCAGCATAAGAGGCTTTAGTATAAAGTCGTTTATGAGCTGCTTGTTTACAAGTCCGTCAACGAAAAAAAGCACGGCATTATGCTCTTTTTCGTTTATAAGCACAGTGAATTCGCGCTTCTTTATATCCCCGCTTTTTCCAAACGAAAATTCCTCGCACAGCGTATTATAATCCTTCTTAAAATTACCGCAGAGCGTAGGACCCCCGTGATTTTTCTGTACAGGAAAATCAGAAGAATCGTTTGCATTTTCGATTGAAAAGGTTTCTCGGGGAGTATATTTATAAAGAAAAAGGTCTCCTAATTTCATTTATATCACCTGCATACTATTTTGCACAAAAAAGGAAAATCTATGCAAGAACAAAGTGATTATCTCAGAACCTGCGGTGCTGAGATAATCACTTTGTTGTGCCATGTGCGTTTTCTGAGCATAGCGAGGAAATTCTCGCACGGCATAAAATCAAATTTTTGTATTGTATAGGAACTCAAATTCCTATACAATACAAAAGACATCCTCATGAGAGGATGTCTCTTAATTAGTCCATTTCAGGACCGTAGTATGTGAATATTTTGTTTTGCGGAGGAAGTTCCTCAACGCCTCTGAAAAATTCTTCTATGCGGAAAAGCTCGCTCTCCTTATTCTTTGAAACCCACAATTCGCGGAATGTTTTAAGCCATTTTTCAGTATCAGTCCATCTGTCAGACTTGGTGCCGGTCATATGTCGTTCAAAAAGCTCGGCAATTACACCTGTGCCGTAAAGAGCGCTCATAAGCTCGGTGCGGTATTCATCCTTTTCCCATTTCTGCGCAGAAAGTTCGTCGAAAAGCTCTTTTGATTCTTTTGCCGCCTCGCGGACATCTTCAACGGATGGGTACTGCGTCCAGCGGATTTCTCTTCCTGGTAAGATACAGTTGGAATAATATCTTACAAGCTGCCAGTAGTTCGCTTTATCGTGGATACGGTCAGTTTTGTAAACATATTCATAGCCTTTTTCATTTTTGTAAAGAAGGCAGTTAACTGCTTTCTTGAAATTGTCATCAAGCGTGTTTTCAAAATCCCACGACATCTGTGCGCCTGCAACCATTCCAAACATTGCAAGCTCAAGACAGCACGGGTTTCCGTAATCACCCCAGTTGGTGTTTATCATACCGATTGAACCATATTTACGTCCATATACCGATATGTTCCTAATGTTTTTCTCGGAAACATAAGTGTTTTCTACAAGGCGGTAGTAAGTGGAAGTGCTGGGGCACACGACAGTCCTGAAATTCTGTCCCTCGTACTTCATAAATCTTTCTTCAGGAGGCTCCATGGCATAGCCGTGATTACATACAAGGGCATCTTCCGGAATAAGACTTTGCAAATCGGCCCTTTCACGCTTGAAAGAGCCACCCCACAGCATAACCTTTTTACCCAGAGATTTTACGTATTCAATTATCTCAAGGAGATATTCTGCGTACATCTTGTGTACATCAATACCACGGCTCTCACGATTACCAAAGCGGATAAGGTCAAACGGCTCATCACCGCAGATATGTATGTAATCAGAAGAGAAGTTTGAGGAAAACTGTTTGATAATGCTCTTAATAAATTCAATACTTTCGGGATTTTCAATATCTATGGTATGATGCTCCTGTCTTTCAAACCAGAACACATATTTAGGCTTATCCTCGATTTCCACACAGCAAATTTCATCGTTTTCAAAAATCTGGCAAAGAGTCTGGATTGCATAGAAAGCACCGTTTATACCATCGCCCTCTATTTTGATTTCTTCGTTAGAAACATAAAGGCGGTAGCCTTCTTCGTTAGTGTCCTTATATGTAATAAAAAGCGGAATTCCGTCATTATCCAAAGAGAGCTTGTTTACTGCTTTCAGGAGACGTGAATCTGAAAGCTCGTTTGAAAGCTTAATTGTATGCTTTTTTAGTAGTTCGTTTTTTTCTGTCACTTTTTGAGGGGTAGGTATTAAATACATAGCACTTTCTCCTTTATATTTATTAAACATATAATAAATGCTTTTGCTACCTTTTTTGTAAAACTTTTGATATATTTTGCACAAAAAAAACGGATTGTCTTAAAAGACAATCCATGTGCAAGTCGAGTATGTAATTATGCGCAGTTAGTATTCAAAAGCTCTTCAAGGAAACTCTTTTTATCCTTTTCATTGAGTGCATCGTAGCTGTACTCAAGAGCTCTTAACTGAATTTCCTTTGTGCTTTTTGAACCTAAATTCCTCACATCGCGGAGTTTCTTTGAATTAAGAAGGTCAACAAGCGAGCCAATGTCCTTTATGCCGTGTGCCATAAGTGCGTTGTACGACCTTACAGAAAGGTCCAAATCTTTAATGGATACAGAGCAAGTCTGTGAGGAGAGGGGGATAATAACCCTGATTGTCGGGAAAACCTGTGAGAGAACGGGCAAAAGTCCGTAGTTTTCAACGCATTTATAAACAAATTCAATATCGTGAGATTCCATTTTTATACCACCATTCAAAATTAAGCCAAAAAATATTTTCAACCATCGTCAATAATGATAGCATAAAATATAAAATTTTGCAATGTGCATATTAACAAAGGTTTATTGACGGAATTTGTAAAAACTATGAAAAATATACAAATTGTAGTAGGTAGGGAACCCTTTTTTACTATTTGTTGATAAGAATTCCAAGGCTTTGTTCAAACTTGAGCCCGTACCAGTATTTTTCGCGCTCGTCAAGAGTATTCAGAATGCAGTTGTTTACAAAATCCGATGCACTTTTTGTGGCCTCGGAAAGTGACGCACCACAGAGAAATTTACCTATAAAAGCACTTGCAAAAAGGTCTCCTGCCCCGTAGAAAACCCCATCATAGAGAGGTTTTTCGGCAGAAAAAAGTGTATCTGTGCCTTTTTCGTAGGCGACCGTTGAAATCGTATTTTCACTATGTACGCCTGTGATAATAACTTTGTCGCACAGATTTGAAAGGCTTTTTGCGATTATCTCAAGATTTTTTGCGTCTTTATAATTTTTGGGACTGTTTCCCGAAAGAATCATCGCCTCTGTCATATTCGGGGAGATAATATCAGCCTTTTTGCAAAGAGTGGCAAGCTTTTCAGCATATTCACCATCAAGCCCCGAATAAAAATTCCCGTTGTCAGCCATAACGGGGTCGATGAAAACAATGGTATCATCTTTTTTGAACTTATCGATAAAATCACTCACCGCATCAATAAGCTCTGGCGAGCCTATATAACCGACATATATTGCATCAAACTCAATTTTAAGACTTGCCCAATGCTCACATATACCGCGAAACTCATCATGAAGAGGGTGGAATGTGTAATTTTTGAACTCGCCCGTATGTGTCGATAAAACGGCGGTAGGAAGCACGACTGTTTCTACACCCAGTGCTGATATAACGGGAAGAGCTACAGAAATAGAGCACTTTCCAAAGCACGATAAATCCTGAATTGTAACTAATCTTTTTTGTTTCATAGGGAAAACCTCTTATATAACCAAAAGAGAATAGTCCAAACCTGCCTTAAACGGCGAAATTTCGGTATCTTTTGGTTTGTCATCCTTGTAAGGCGCAAAGCCTTGCTGCCTCTTCCGCACCAAAATCTACTCAAAATTTCATCCGTTTCAGGTCAATGGAATTTTTAGAGAGCAGATTTTTGATTGCGGAAGGCAAAAACGCAGGTAATCCTGACGGATTTCCGAGTATTTTAACACATCGAAATCGGAAATCCGCCTCTAAAAATCAGAGTTCGGATTATCCACTTTTGGTTAATCCGACGGGAAATCCCCGTCGGCTTAATTGTTTCATTATATTGTATAGCGCTTTTTATACATATCGTAGTGTTCGAAGAATTCGTTTGCGCCTGTTTCCTTAACGTTGGTAAGGTATTCATGTGTCTGGAAGGAATTGTTGTCAATTTCGAGAAGACACACAGCGATATTTGAACAGTGGTCCGCAACTCTTTCGTAGTTGTTGAGTATATCGGAAAGGATGAAACCAAGTTCAATAGTACATTCGCCCTGACGAAGTCTTTCAACATGGTTGCTCTTTATCTTATGCTTTAATTTGTCAATAATCTGTTCAAGAGGTTCAACCTTTTTAGCAAGATTAAGGTCCTCATTAACAAGCGCCTCTGTTGCAAGGGAAAGAATTTCGCGCACTGCATTACCCATAACGGAAAGTTCGCGCTGTGCTTCGGGAGAGAATACAACCTTCTTTGTGTGCACTTCTTTTGCTGCTGATAAAATATTTACCGAGTGGTCGGAAATTCTTTCAACATCACCTACAACATGGAGAAGCTGTGAAACCTCGCGGCTATCCTTTTGCGAGAGTTCCTGCTCGGAAATCTGGAGAAGGTAAGAACTGATTTTGTCCTCAAAAATATCGATTTCATCCTCGCTCTTAAGGAGTGCCTCTGCCTTTTCGTCATCGTAGTTTTCAATCAGGCTCATTGATTCAATAAGCGAATTCTTGGTAATAGCCGCCATTTCAGAAACAAGCTGACGACAGGTTTCAACAGCGAAGGAGGGGATAGAAAGGAAACGGGAATCGAGTGTTCTGAAAGGAGCATCTGTCTTGCCATCCTTCTGCTTCTTTTCCTTCACCGTAGCGATTGTAAGTTTTTCGATAAGGGATGTGAAAGGAAGAAGAATACCAGTTGAAATAATATTAAATGCAGTATGGATAACTGCGATGCTTACAGGTGTAGCAGTAGCACTCATAAAATCGAATTTAAAAACTGCATTAAGAGCATAGAATGCACTGCACACAATCACAACGCCAAGCATCTTTATATAGAGAAACGCCATGGCAACTCTCTTTGAGTCAGTGTTACCGCCGATTGAAGAAATAATAGGTGTAACTGTAGTTCCGATATTCTGTCCCAAAATGATAGGAAGTGCTACGGGAACAGGAACGAGACCTGTTATTGAAAGAGCCTGCAAAATACCAACGGATGCTGATGATGACTGAATAACAGCAGTGAGAAGAAGACCCATAATAATGCCCAGTAAGGGATTTTTGAATTTAATCATCAATGATGCAAAAGCAGGAGAATCCTTAAGACCTCCCATAGAGTCGCTCATAGCTTCCATACCAAACATAAGGATAGCAAAACCGAGGAAAATCTTACCGAGATTCTTATTCTTGTCGCTTTTTCCTGCCATAGTAAAAAGAAGACCAACAAGCGCAAGAATAGGTGTGAAAGATTCAGGCTTAAACAATTTCAGAATAAAAGTGCTTTCGCTTGAAATTGCCGAAAGGGAAAGAAGCCATCCTGTAACCGTTGTGCCGACATTTGCACCCATAATGAGATGCCCAGAGTCTGCCCGAGCTTCATAATCCCTGCATTAACAAAACCTACAATTATAACGGTGGTTGCAGAAGACGACTGAATAATTGCCGTCACACCAAGACCAAGTAAAAATGCCTTGAGTCTTGTGGAAGTAAGCTTACTTAAAATAGTTTCAAGCTTACCGCCTGAAAGCTTCTTAAGGCCGTCGCCCATTTCATCCATTCCGTAAAGGAACAGTGACAAGCCTCCGATTAATGCAAGAATTGAGAATATATCCATTTATATTCCTCTTTAGTAAATTACGAGTTGAATTTCGTAGCTATATCTATAATCTCGGACGGATGAGAAATAATCACATCGGCACCGTTATTTTTAAGTTCTTCTCTTCCGCGGAATCCCCAGAGAACACCGATAGTGTAAAGATCTGCACCCTTACCTGTCTTCATATCTGTGCCTGTATCGCCTATATAAAGGCATTCTTCCTTTTCTATTCCGAGGTCATTAAGAAGCTCGTAAACGCCCTGCGGATCGGGTTTTAAAGCAATCCCTTCGCGCGCACCATAGCAGATGTCCACGCTTCCCTCGGGGAAGAGCGCGTCTGATACCTTGATAGCAGTTTCGTGAGGCTTATTTGAAAGAATTGTAACCTTAATTCCCATTTCCTTGAGCTTTAACATTGCATCAACAATGCCCTCGTAAGGTTCTGTAAGATAGAGAAAATCCGCATTATATTTACTATTGTATTCGTCGGCAACAGCGTCGTAATATTCACGCCCTGCACCCACTGTGTCAAGCATACGCTCAACAAGCACCTTTGCTCCGTTTCCCACCAGAATTTTATAAACCTCGGTGTCGATAGTGGGAAGCCCTGCCTTGGTAAGTGCATTGTTTGCGAAATATGTAATGGAATTTATGGTATTGGCAACCGTTCCGTCCATATCAAAAATGCAAGCCTTTATCATAATTTATCTCCTTATAATTTTAATTATCCTTGTTGAAAATACTGTTGATTTTTTGAAGAACGGGAGCTTGTCTATAATATAAAAGAGAACAAGCACACCAATCAGCGAGCAAATCGCCGATGTATCGGCAATAACTGTACTGTCTGTAAACTTTTTCACTATAAAGTAAGTTACTATGCACACGATTAAGGGGAGAATATACCCTATAAAAGCAAGAAGCATATACGAAAGTGAATTCATCTGTATTTTTACCGTGTCTCCAACCTTGGCGGAAATTCCGTTGACCGCCTCGGTAACGGAAGAGGTAGGCTTGCAACCAGCCTCACAACTCGCGCAGTTTTCACCGCAAGCGGAAACTCGGTGTATTCTTACGAGAGCCTTTTTGCCGCGAAGCTCAACAACTTCACCTATTTGTTCCATAGAGGATTCCTCCTTTTATGAGTTCTTCTGCGTTTTTAAGTGAAATCTCGCTTATATTTTCACCGCTTATAATTCTGGCAATTTCCTTGATCCTTTCTTCCTCTGAAAGAGGTCTTATGTGTGTCTTAAAGTCCTCTCCCGAAATATTTTTTTCGATGAGAAGGTGGTTCTCTGCCGCTGCCGCAATCACAGGAAGATGAGTCACGCAGATAAGCTGATAATTTTGGGCAAGAGCACGCATTTTTCTTGCGATTTTTTCTGCCGCACGTCCCGAAACTCCCGTATCAATCTCATCAAAAAGAAGCGTTGGAATACCATCAAAATCGGAAAATACTGACTTTATTGCAAGCATAATACGGCTTATTTCACCGCCTGATGCTATCTTTGTCATACTCTTGGGAGACTCCGACGGATTAGTCGAAATAAGTATCTCAATTTTCTCTGCACCAAGTGTATAAAGTGGGCATGGTGCAAAGCAGAATTCGATTTTGCACTTTGGCATATCAAGACTTGAAAGCTCATCTTCAATTCTAGCAGAAAGTATCTCAGCGCTTCTTTTACGCGCGTCAGTAAGTTTTTCTGCAATAGAAGTTGCGTCTTTCATAAGAGCGTCACGCTTTATTATGAGCTTGTCTTTATTTTCGTCATATGACATAAGAAAAGAAAGCTTTTCTGAAGCGTCTTCATAAAATTTAAGAATATCTGCGATTTCTCCGCCGTATTTTCTTTTTAGTGAATTTATATCTGAAAGTCTGTCCTCAATTTCAGAAAGTTCGCCTGCATTATACGAAACGCCCGACATATAGGAAGAAACCTCGCGTGCAAGCTCCTCTGTTTCATAATAAAGCTCTGCCGCTTTTTCGGCATAGGGGAGAGCACCTTCATCAATCGAGGAAAGCTCCTGGAGTGCTCTTTTTGCGGTGTGGAAAAGCTCTTTTGCCCTGTTGTCGCCCGAAAGCGAAGCATATGCCTTTTCTGAAAGAGAGCTTATTGCCTCCGCATTCTCAAGAAATTTCTTTCTTGAGATAAGCTCTGATTCTTCGTCAGGGTCAAGTCCTGCTTTTTCAATTTCGTCAATCTGGAAGGAGAGATAGTCTATCTCTCTTTTTCTTGCACTTTCGTCCTCATCGAGCTTTGAAAGTGTGCTCTGTACCTCTTTAAGCTCGTCATAAACCTTTTTATAATCCTCTAAAAGAGCATCATTCTGGGCAAAAGCATCAAGAAAATGTATATGATTGGACGTATCGGAAAGCTCGCCAGTATCGTTCTGCCCGTGAATAACCACAAGCCTTTCGCCGATACTGCGAAGCAGCGAAACATTCACCGAAGACCCGTTTATATGGCAGAGATTTCTGCCGTCGGGGTAGATTTTTCTTGTTATAATTATATTTCCATCGTCGCTTTCGATTCCGCACTCTTCAAGGATACCGTCAAGCTCCTTGCAGAAAAAAGTGGCACAGACCTTGGCGAAGGGTGCTCCCTCGCGGATGAATTCACGGGAAGTGCGCGCGCCGAGCACCATATTAAGCGAATTTATAAGGAGCGATTTACCTGCACCCGTTTCACCCGTAATGACATTAAGACCCTGCTCAAATTCAACGGACGTATGCTCGATAACCGCAATATTTTCTATATCAAGACCGATAAGCATAATCAGTTCCCCATACTGCGAAGCTTTTTACAAAACTTTTGCGCAGCATCCTCACTTCTTGTAACTATAAAAATTGTGTCGTCGCCTGCAATTGTACCGAGAGCCTCCGAAAACTGCATAGCATCGAGCACGCTTGCCGCACCCTGTGCCATACCTGCAAGAGTCTTTATAACAATCGTGTTAAGCGCATAATCCACACTGATGATACTCTTGTGAAGAATAAGAGCCATCTTGTCGGATACGCCCGAGGCACTCTCATCAGAATGAGCCGCATAGACGTAGCGCCCGTCATTACTCCTCTTTTTTACAAGACGAAGCTCCTTTATGTCTCTTGAAACAGTCGCCTGAGTTACATCAAAACCCAATGTGCCGAGGTGAGCAGTTAAATCCTGCTGTGTTTCGATGCTCTTTTCACTTATAAGTGAAAGAATTGCCGCGTGTCTTTTATTTCTCATCACATTTACCTCATTTTACAGCTTTTTCTGAAGAATATCGTAAAAACCAAGCTCGTCGCTGCGGGCAAGCCTTGTCACAAACTCTGATTTTTCGACAGTTATGTAATCGTTTTCGCCCAGTGACCCGAAAATCTGTCCGTCGATAGCTATACGCGCCTCACTGTCTGGCACGATTTTAATACATTTGGGCGGGAAAACGATACTTCTTGCACGAAGCATATGCGGACAGATTGGTGTGAGCAGCATAGCGTCGGCATCGGGAGACACAACGGGGCCGCCTGCAGAGAGCGAGTATGCAGTTGAGCCTGTAGGTGTTGCAACAATCATCCCGTCTGCACGGTATGAGGAAACCCTTTTCCCGTCGCTGTACGCAGTGAAATTTATAAGCTTTGATGTGCTCTTTCGTGTTACAACGACCTCATTGAGAGCAGTATAGCGCTCTTTTTCGATACCATCGCGGAAAACTCTGATAGAGAGCATGAATCTTTCATCATACGAAATATCATTAGAAAGAATTATCCGCGCCGCTTCTTCTAAATTATTGCTTTCAATCGTAGAAAGATAGCCTAAATTCCCCGTATTTATCCCAACGAGGACATTATCATACTGTGCACATTTTTTAGCGGTGGCAATAATAGTTCCGTCGCCGCCGAGCACCGCAACAGTGTTGCAGATAGAAAGGCACTCCTCCTCGTCTTTGTAAATAATGTCTGGCAAAGTCAAAACGTCGCTCGGAGAAGAGTAAAGCGCCGCCTTGCCCGAAAGGAGACGGGTAAGCTCTCGGGTAGTGCTTATTGCATTTTCTTTATCAAAATTGATGACTAACGCGATTTTTTTCAAATCAATCACCTTTTTATAACTATATTCTGTATAATTATACATTATTTTTGTATGCGGTGTCAATGATTTTGAGAAAAAACGCCTCAAAAACCCCTCATAACATCCAATATTAAAATAGAGTAAAGAAATATGAATATAGAGAATAGGAATAATATGCTATATTTGATACAATATCTCTATAAATCGAACTGTAAAGGAAATGAGGTAAATGACAACACAAACAACAAAAAAAAGCCTCCAGCAGCAACAAGTTCAAGATTCAGCGCCATCTCCAGCTTTATTCGCTGGCTGCATTGCCTGTGCTTTTGCTTTTTGTGTTCAACTACATGCCGCTGGCAGGTATTATTATTGCGTTTAAGAACTATCGTTACGATCTTGGTATTTTCGGTAGTCCGTGGGTAGGTTTTAAGAATTTCGAGTTCTTCTTCAAAACAGACACCTTCTTTGCTATAACACGTAATACTCTTTTACTGAATGGTATGTTTATCGCGCTGATAATCATATGCTCTGTAGCGCTCGCCGTTGTTCTCTACAGAATCAATAGCCGAAACGCTACCAAGGTTTATCAGACCGTTTTGATAACTCCTCACTTCGTATCGTGGGTTGTTGCGGCGTATATCGTCTATGCGTTCCTTAATCCCACATATGGTATTTTGAACAACTTCCTTCCAAAGATTGGTGTGGCACCTGTTGACTGGTACTCCGCTCCCAATGCTTGGCCTGCAATTCTTGCAATTGCTTACGTGTGGAAGCACATCGGTCTTGACTGCGTTATCTACTACGCTGCTCTTATGGGTATGGATTCATCACTCATCGAGGCAGCTGCAGTTGACGGTGCAACACGCTGGCAGCAGACACGCCACGTTATAATTCCCCAGCTTACAGTACTCATCGTTATTCAGACTATTCTCAAAATCGGCGGTATCTTCCGTTCTGACTTTGGTATGTTCTACCAGCTTACGCGAGATGCTGGTGAGCTTTACCCCACGACTGACGTTATCGATACATACATCTTCCGTACGATGCGCGTCGTTGGTAATATGAGTATGGGTACAGCGGTTGGCCTTCTTCAGTCCGTTGTAGGATTTGTGCTCGTTCTTGTTACGAACTGGGCTTCCAAGAAGGTTGACGAAGACTTCGGATTGTTCTAAGAGGTGCGAAATGAAACACGAATCAAAATCTAACATATTTAATCACATTATACTTATAATTCTCTGCTTTTGTATAATTGCTCCGTTTGTCATTCTGGTGAGTGCATCCTTTTCAGATGAGATGCAGCTTGCAAAAGAGGGCTACGGACTTTTACCCAGAGGAACTTCACTTGAAGCATATAAGTTTGTATTCAAAAACCCCAAGACTATTGCTGATGCTTATGCAGTAACAATCTTCGTGTCAGCTTGTTACACAATTATGGCGACCTTCCTTATGGCATGTATCGCATATCCGCCTACAAAGAGCGATATGGTAGGTAGAAATCAGCTCAACCTCTATTTCTACTTCACATCACTTTTCAGTGGCGGTCTTATCCCTACATATATTTTGATAACACAGTATCTCCATCTTGATAACACTTTGTGGGTGTATAATGAGATAATGATGAAGAAAAAGACACCACTATGGTGTCTTTTTTGTTTTGGTGAGCCATCGGAGATTCGAATCCCGGACAACTTGATTAAAAGTGGTTAAAGGGGTGCTTTATATAGGTTTATTATGCATTGTAATGCGTTATATAAAACCTCTATAAATGGCTTTATTAAGCGGAATTTAAGCGGTTTTTTCTTGAAACCCGTTTGCAGCCTGAAATCCACAAAAATTACAATTAACTTACATTTGGTTAGAAAATGGTTAGAAAATAGTAGGAAAGTCCGTCAACAAAAACAAGTAAATTTTCAATAGGTTTTTAATAGGGAATGAGACAGAAAAAAATAGAGAAATAATTTATCAAAAACCAATAGTTTTTTCTCAAAAGAGAAAAAACTATTGACAATTTCATCTCTTTATGTTAGCATTGACTTGAAGAAAAGGGGTGTAAAAATGATTCAAAGAAAAGAATATTTGTATAACTTAATAACGCTAAGAGATAAACAGGTTATAAAGATTGTTACCGGTGTAAGAAGATGCGGCAAATCCACTTTATTTGAATTATTTATTGATTATTTGAAGCAAACTGGTGTACAGGAGAATCAGATTATATCAGTTAATCTTGAAGACCTTGATAATTCTGATTTGCTTGACAGTAAATCTCTATATAATTATATAACATCTAAACTTGACCCCAATAAGAATAACTATATTTTTATAGATGAAGTCCAGAAATGCAAAGATTTTGAAAAAGCGGTTGATAGCCTTTTCATAAAGAAAAATTGTGATGTTTATATAACGGGTTCAAATGCATATTTTCTTTCAGGTGAACTTGCAACACTTCTTTCCGGAAGATATATTCAGATAGATATGTTACCTTTCTCGTTCAAAGAATATTATGAGGCTACAAAAGAAAGTGGCAAAAGTAAGAGTGAAATTTTTGACGATTATTTGAGATATGGTTCATTTCCTTACGTTGCATATCTTGAAAATGATGAAAAGATAATAAATCAGTATATCGAGGGTATATACAATACAATTCTTTTGAAAGATGTTGCAATCAGGGAAAAGATCAATGATGTTTCAGTTCTGGAAAATATATTAAAAACTGTCGCATCAAGTATAGGTAGTCCCATTTCAACTAAAAAGATAAGCGATACCCTTATATCAAGCGGAAGAAAAATCTCTCCCAATACGGTTGAGGCATACTTAAGGGCACTAACAGACAGTTATATTCTTTATAATGCGACGAGATATGATATAAAGGGAAGGCAGTTTTTGAAAACTCTGGGAAAGTATTATTTTGTGGATAGTGGAATAAGAAATCATATAATAAGTCAATCAGCAAGAGATTTGGGACATCTGCTTGAAAATGTGGTTTATCTTGAATTGCTCAGGAGAAAGAACCGAGTAAATATAGGCAAGCTGTCTGAAAAAGAAGTGGATTTTGTTGCTGTTAATATGAATGAGGTTGAATACTATCAGGTTTGTGCAAGCGTGCTTGATGAAAAAACTCTGGAACAGGAATTAGCACCGTTGCAGGAGATAAAGGATAATTACCCCAAAACTTTACTTACCCTTGACGATATTGGTAACGGAGCAAATTATGAAGGTATAAAGCAGATAAATGTAATAGATTGGTTGTTGTCATAGCACATTTATAAAAATATTTAATTGTGGACATCGTGTTACAGAGTCGATATAGTAAAAATAATTTCACAAGGAGATAAAATAATGTTTGGATTTAATAACTATTCAAAACCCGGAAAAGGAATCAATAAAGAAGACCTTGATAAATCAGGTGTTTCTTTATATTTTGATATATTCTTCAGAAGAATATGGAAGATGATGACACTTAATTTGATGTATCTTCTTGTGTCAATTCCTGCGATTGTGATATCAATACTTATATCAGCATACTTCCTTATGTCGGTAGCTTCTCTGGCGGGAGTTGATGTTGTCAAAAATTCAACATTACTTGGTATTTTAAGTTTGCTTTTCGCTATTGTCTTTTTACAGGTAACTGGAAGTGGCCCTGCCTCGGTTGCAAAAAGCTATGTTTTAAGAAAATATGTGAGAGATACTCACTCATGGGTTGTTTCCGACTTTTTTGAAAACATAAAGAGTAATTTCAAACAGGGAATAGCAGTATATATCATAAATACTCTTGTGTCGGCAGGATTGATTTTTGCATATATTTTCTATTCTTTCATCTGGAAAAACTCTATGGGAAGCCTTCTTTCCGTCGTAGTCATAATAATTGCAGTTATTTTTGTTATGATGCAGATGTATGTGCATCAGCTTGTGTCAAGTGTGAAACTTAAGGTGAAGCATATATATATAAATGCACTTGCGCTCACCGTGGTTAAACTTCCGTGGAATATTGTTGTGCTGTTCATGACATTTTTCTTGGCGTATCTGATGTGCTATTTTGCGTTGACAAGCCCAGCTATTTGTGTGGTGTTCGTAATTGCACTGTATTTTACTCTCGTGTGTTTCACTCAGATATTTATGACAAACAATGTTATGAATAAATACGTTATTGAGCCGGGCAAGAAAACAGAAAACGAAGAGCAATAAAAAATATGGTAGGTTTTCACGAACAAGTCTAAAAAAAACGGACAATAAAAAAGTACCTCTCGGACAAATATAATCCATTATGCAAATATACAGATTCAAATACACCGTTGTTATTCGTTGTGAAAGCGGGTTCGATTATGTTGTAACCACGGTGTTTTTTAAATTAAGAAACGGCTTTTGTAAAAAATTACAAAAGCCGTATTTTTAATTAAGATTCTATTGCAGTTATTCCAAACTGCAAATATAACCACTCAATTGACTGTTCAATCCAAGGATATTTGCGAGAAAATTTAGGGACTTTCCAATAGGTTTCATCGCTTACACAGGACATACCGTGTGGACCATCAGGGTAGATATGCAGCTCAAATGGTATGTTATGTTTCCTCAATGCTTTGGCGTAAATCAAGCTGTTTTCAACAGGAACGCTTTCATCACCGAATGTATGCCATAAAAATGCCGGAGGTGTACTTTTATCTACTTTGTTTTCAAGTGAAAGAGATTCCCATAATTCATTATAACTGTCACTTGCAGTAAGGTTTCTGAAAGCGCCTTTATGAGTAAATTCTCCGGAAGTTATTACTGGATAGGAAAGAACTGTAGCGTTTGGTTTATGCAACTGGTTTTCTTCTTCATTCTTGGAAAACAGATTCTTATCATTCCATAATGTGCTTATCGATGCTGCGAGATGACCACCCGCCGAAAAACCACATACAGCAATTTTGTCTGTATCGACATTCCAAGACAGGGCATTTTCTCTAATCACTTTTAGTGCAGCCGAAACATCCATTATAGGAGCAGGATGATGATGTGGAGAAACACGGTAATTCAAAATGAAAGAGTGGAACCCGGCTGTGTTATAAAATAGGGCGATACGTTCACCTTCTCTAAATGAAACGTGATCATAACCACCACCTGGAATTACAAGCACGGCAGGACGAAACTCTTTAGCTTCAGGATTTCCGTCGATGAGATGACCTGTGAGAGTCGGCATAAAGTTATGTTCGGTTTTTTCTTTTAACAGATTAAGTGTAATGGTCCTCATAAAAATTACTCCTTCTTATTTATAAGTCTTAATTGTATGAACACAAGGCGTGTTTGCAGATCTTCTATCGAATCTTATCCTATTGTTGCGGCCTCTTTTTCTGTAAACAATTAAATTTTTAGAAGATTTTTTGCATTACCGCTGAAAATTAATTCCTTGTCATGGTCGGAAATTTTTTCTCCCAGAACTCCGTTTATATACACCTGCAAATTTCCGAGCGGGTAATCTGTTCCAAAAAGAATTCGTTGTGCCCCGACTTCTGAAACAAGCTTTTTTATAACACCATACCGTATAATTCCGGTACCGGAAATGTCAAGAAAAACATTATCAAGTCTTTTCATAATATCAATATGGTTTAAAACCTGGGCCTTTTCTCCGGGATGCGCAAAAACGAAATTTACATGCGGATGCCTTTTTGAGATTGTCTCCATTTGAGTTAAATCTAAGGTGTGAAGGTTCACTGTCATATCGTATTTTTCAATATGTTCCAGTAAGTATGAAAATTCATTGCACGAATAATCGCTCCATCCGTGCATGTAGGGGACAATCTCGCCGATAAGATTTATTTTGCACTGATGTGCATAATCAATTTCCTTGATTGATTCTTCAATAAAGTTAGGACTTATCTGAAAACCGGGAATATAGTCGTTATTATATATTTCTCTAAGCTTTAAGGCATCACGGTTAGACTCCTGTAAAAAGGAAAAATCACCGGTGTTACTTTTTATGACACTGCCGCAGAAACGGCTGATTCCTGCATCCTTCATATCCTGATATGTCGTAGCTGAGGACATATCCAAAACATCTTTATGTTTACATAAATTATCTTTTTCATCAATAAACGGATGCACATGAAAATCTATAATTTCAAAACTCATTATAGTTCCTCCCCAGAAAAATGATTATTGGGAATTATAGCATAGAAGTGATTAATTTGTCAAGTCTTTTTAAAATGACAAAGAACGAATATCAATATTAAGTAAAAAATAATCAATATAAAAGAAGAGCTTTCCTGCTTTTTTCTATTATAATTATTATGAAATAATTATAACTTGCTTGAGGTGGTTCTGAATGAAAATAGTAACTTTTAACTTGAGAAGCAGATATAAGGGTGACGGAATTAACAGTTTTGTTCACCGTGCGGTACTTATTTTTGAGAAAATTGCGGAGGAACAGCCTGATGTTATTGCTTTTCAGGAGGTTAAAGAGCCTTCTCTTAAAATTCTGGAAAGGCTATTGCCGGAGTATTTGTTTGTAGGTCAGTTCCGTAGCGAAAATTATGCAGGGGAAGGCCTTTATACAGCGGTAAAAAAAGATACCTGTCAAGTGCTGGGATTTGAATCGGTATGGCTAAGCCCGACACCGTATTTACCTGGCTCGCGTTATGAAAATCAGAGCAGCTGCCCCAGAATTTGTCAGCAAACGATGGTGAGGAACCTTGAAAGCGGTGAAATAATACGTGTCTTCAATCTGCATCTCGACCACGTTTCCGAGGAGGCGAAGCTTCGCGGAATGAAGGCGACGCTCGATTATACGGAGGATTTTAAAAGCAAGGGCAACCATCCCTATGTGATTTTGGGTGATTTCAATTCATATCCTGACAGTGCGGTTGTTAAAATGTGCCTTGAAAACGCTCTTTCAGATGTATCGCATAAAATCCCCGTGTCCTTTCATAAATTCGGGGAAATGGCATCGAAAATTGATTATATATTTATGTCGGATAAGCTTGCGGAAAAAGTAAAAAATGTGCAGGCATGGTTAGAGGAGGAAAACGGGATTTATCTTTCAGACCACTATCCGATTTGTGCCGAAATATAAGCAAGGAGGAAGCCATTATGACACAGAGAGAATTCCTGCTTGAAAGATTCCAGGAAAATCATAAAATTTACGTAGAAAAAAAGAGAACCTTTTTTGAAAATCCGTCTGTTGCACGGATCGAACCCTTTAAAATAGCCGATGGATTGTATTATGTGGGTGATAAAAAGGTTTGTATTCATCTTATAGATGCCGGAGACGGACTTATTCTCATAGATTCGGGCTTCCCCGGAGCAACGCACCTTCTTGTAGACAGCATCTGGCGTGCAGGTTTCGACCCTGCAAATGTCCGTTGGATACTGCATACTCATGGTCATTATGACCATTTTGGTGCTTCGGACGAATTCAAAAAAATGTATGGAACAAAGCTTGCTATCAGCAGAATTGATGCACAGTCCCTCAGAGAAAAACCCCACCGGGCTCACCTTCACGGAGATATGTTTCCATTTGCACGTCTGCCGGAGTTTGATTACGAAATTGAAGATGGGGAAATCTTTGAATATGGAAATGTAAAAATCCGCTGTGTGTTAACACCCGGGCACACGCAGGGTGTTTTAAGCTTGTTCTTTGATGTGACGGATAATGGGAACCGCTACCTTGCGGGCCTGTTCGGCGGAGCCGGGGTGGCGGCACTTTCACTTCAGAATATGTGCTATAACGAGGACACCGCAGATTGTCCCGTGCAGATGCTTGACTCAATAGAAAAAATCCAAAATGAGCCTGTAGTAATTCACCTTGGTAATCACCCCTATAACAACAAAACTATTGAAAAAAGGAAGCTCCAGCTTGAAGAAGGCGGAAATCCCTTTGTTGCTCCCCATAGCTGGCGCGATTTTTTAGGAGAGCTTAAAGGAAAAGTGGAAAGAACAATAATTGATAATGAAGAATTAGAAAAGGAAATGAAAGCTTTCTTAAATAAATAGTTGATATAATAAAACATAAAAACGAGGATAAACAAAAATGTTTAGAAGAAAAAAGGCACTGGCACTTATTTTGTCAGTTTTTATGCTGGTTTCAATATTTGAAGCAGTTGCATGCGCATCATTTACAGATGTTACCGCTGAGGATAAGGCACTTAGCGAAGCTGTTAATACTTTATTGTCTAAGGGAATAACGAAAGGAATAAATGAAAGCCAATTTGGCACAGATTTGAGTGTGACCAGAGAACAAATGGCTGCATTTATTTATCGTATGGTAAATAAAGGACAGTCAGTTGAGGGCGGAGAAAATACAACTTTATTTACTGACCTTGATGACCCAACATTTTATGCTATGATTTCGTGGGCGAATGAAAATGGCATTATTAAAGGGAGAAGTACAACCGAGTTTGATCCCAAAGGCTCCATAACACTTCAGGATTGCTATACAATGGTTGTGAGAGCACTTGAATATGAAAAAGAAAATTCTTTATCCTATCCCGATGGATATATAAATATTGCAAAGGAAATAGGTTTGTCACAAAATATTGATGCGTCTATCGCCAACACCTCATTCATTACAAGAGGTGATGTTGCAATAGTTTTGCATAATGCGATTTTAGCTGCCGATGCACATATTCTTGATGGCAAAAAAATTATTTTTATAGGTAATTCGTTCACATACTATGGTAAGACGGTTATCGATGTCGGCAACGTTGTTGATAAAGAGGTAATGGCTGCAAGATTTGAAGATAAAGGATATTTTTATCAGATGTGTAAGCAAAATGGAGCAAATGTGACAGTTACTAACTGGACCTGGGGCGGCCACACGTTAAACGATACTTTTGGTGGTAATTGCAGTGCGAATCGCGGTCACGACGGACATGACCATTTGGCAGATCTTAGAAATTTTTCTGATATGCAATATGATTATGTTATAATTCAGCCGGGAAGTTCGGACACTGTTGAATCTATAAAAAGCGGTATTACAGAAATTCAGAATATTTTTAAAGCCGCGAATCCCAATGTTAAATTTATATATAATGTTCACCCGAGATATTATCTCAGAGGTAATGAAAATGATAAATCTCTGATAGCAAAAATTGACGAAGTTGCAGAGGAACTGAATCTTGATGTTGCGAACTGGGGAGTAGTTGTAAACGATATAATAAATGGAACTGCTGTTGTAGAAAACTCTGCTTTGGATTACAATGAAAATACATTTATCGTAACGAAATCTGCTACTGACGGTTATCACCCCAATATGTTGTCCGGCTATATCACAACTCAGATGGTTTATTCTGTGCTGACAGGGGAAAAAGCCTTTGGTGAGGATTATTCTTTCTGTACGGATACAACCGTTAATGAGAAATTCAGTGTTGAAGCATTTCTTAAAAGCTACTACAAGTATGACAATGTTTCTCCTGAGGATAGCGAAACCAAACTTACAGGTGACGAGCTTACAACTTTCCCGGAGGTGTTTAAATCTCCGTCTGATATGGAAGGTGTTCAAAAGCTTATCGACAAATATTTAGAAGCTAAATAGTATATAAATCATAATACAATTTAATTTTGATGGACAAAGACGATGATTTCAGAAGTGAGATTATCGTCTTTGTTCTATAAACGGATATCAAAATATCAATATAGAGTAATAAACAGTCAGCTTAGGAGAAGAACTTTTTTTCTTTTTTAAGTAAAATTTAATATGAAAGATCATATTTTGAATAGGAAAAATTAGCCGCTGGAAACTGAAGACAACGTATGATAAAATTTATTCACGGGGGGATGAAGGTAAGCAACCCCTAAGAATAAAAGTGGGGGCGTTTGTGATGGAAGCACGGGTTTTCAAATTAAAAGAACATTCATATCCTGGGTTGGAATATAGAATGACGTTGCAAACAGAGAAAGATATGAAAAGTTCACTGCATACGCACGATTATTATGAGTTCTTTCTTGTAACGGAGGGCGAAGTTAAACATTTAATAAACGGGGAAGCCACAATAGCAAAAAAGGGTGAGCTTTACCTCATCCGTCCTCGCGATGTGCATCAGCTTGCCATGATCGAAGAGGGGGACGAGTACCTTAATCTGAATTTCAGCAAGGACGTGATGGACTCGCTTTTGAAATTCTGGAGCAATGAAAAGCTTAACATGGAAATTGAAAACTCTTTCTTGCCGCCTAAGCGTGTGCTTAATGAGTCGGATTTAAAGCATGTCCGTGAAAGAATGCTGCAGACTATGTTCAGGGAAAGTGCGACGGCGGAGGAACAGACGTATGTTATGAAAAAAAGAGTGTTTGATATATTTTCGAGCTTCTTTGCAAAGAATGTGCCGGAAAACAGGAAGGATGTTCCTGGGTGGCTTGCTAATGCAGTCGAGCAAATGAAGAAAGAAGAAAACTTCAAAGCAGGAGTTTCGCGCATGGTGGAAATTTCCGGAAAGAGTATGGAGCATTTGTCGCGTTCAATGTCAAAGCATTACGGATATTCTCCGACAAAATATGTTAACAGACTCAGAGTTGATTATATGTCGTCAATGCTTGCCTACAGCACATGTCCTATAATAGATATATGGCTGGAGGCAGGATTTGAAAGTGCGGGGTATGCGTACAAGCTGTTTAAGGAGTACTATGGAGTTACTCCGCTTCAATACAGAAAGGCAAACAGATCAGGAGGAACACAATGAACATTTTAGAATTCGGAGCAATAGGCGACGGAGTAGTGGACAATACCGACGTGCTGCAGAAAGCACTGGACAGACTGAAGGATAACGGTGGTGAGCTTCGCGTACCATCGGGAGTATATGTAACAGGCTCGCTTCGACTTTACAGCAATACCACACTGTATCTTGAGGCAGGTGCAACACTGGCGGCAAGCGGTGACCGTGATAAATTCCCCGTAATTACGGAGGAAATGGTGCCCGGCTTTGTCAGAGGAACACGGCAGGGAATACTTTTTGCTCTTGATGCGGAAAACATAGCAATCCGTGGCGAGGGAACGATTGACGGACGCGGCTATAACTGGTGGCGGAAGGGTGAGAATGATGAAAAGCGCCCCCGTACCATTCAGTTTATCAACGTGAAAAGAGTTACAATAGAGGGAATAAATATTGTAAATTCCCCTTGCTGGACAGTACATCCCATTCACTGCGACAATGTAACAATACATAATATTTCAATTACTAATCCGTATGACTCACCAAATACAGACGGAATAAACCCGGAAAGCTGCCGTAATGTAAAGATATCTAACTGCTGTATAGATGTAGGTGATGACTGTGTCACAATAAAATCGGGACTTGAACGTGATTTGTTTCAGAAGCAATACCCTTGCGAAAATATTACCGTTACAAACTGCACCTTCATCCACGGTCACGGAGGAATTGTTATTGGCAGCGAAATGAGCGGCGGTGTCAGGAATATGACGGTTACAAACTGTATTTTCCATTCAACGGAGCGCGGCATTCGCATTAAGACACGCAGAAAGCGCGGCGGCTTCGTCGAGGATATTATGATAAATAATGTTATTATGGATAATGTCATCGCAGGTATTACGATGAATATGTACTATAAATGCGGTGCAAGTGCTGGTGATAACGAGCTTTTTGATTATAACCCCCGCTCCGTAGCGGACGATACACCCCGCATTAGCGGAATAAGTATTTCAAATGTAATTATGAAAAACGTCCGTGCTGCAGGAATTTACTTTTTAGGACTTCCCGAAATGCCGATTGAAAATGTAAAAATCGTAAATGCGGACATCTGCGTTTCGGGCTGTGACGAGGGCGAGGACAGCGTTGCTGTGCATAATATCAAAAAATCCTACGGAGACGGAATTGTTCTTCGTAATGTGAAAAATGTAGCTATTTCGGGTTGCTCGCTTTCTGCAAGAGAAGAGGAGTTTATCTTTGAAAATGCAGAGAATACAAGTATAAACGAAAAAAATATTTAATATATATAAAATAAGCTGAGAGGAATGATGAAAGAAACAAAAAATGCATACAAAGCAAACCACAGGAATTTTAACACACTGAAAGGATGATTCGAAAATGAAAAAATTTATTACATTGATGCTTGTACTGGCACTTACGCTTACCTGCTTTGCGGGCTGTGGCGGAAATGACGAAAAAACAACTGGGAAGGAAATTACATTGCACATTGGCCTTCCCGGTGGAGATACGTTGACGCCCCTTGAGCTGATAGACGAATTTGAAAAAGCCAATCCCGGCATAAAAATAACAACGGACGAGGCTCCATGGAACGATTTCAGAAAAAAACTTGACATGCAGCTCGGAGGAAATAATGCCCCTGATGTATTTATCACCGACTCCGGTCATGCTACATCAATTGCTTCAAAGGGCGTGTTGATGGACCTTTCCGAAAAAATCAGCAAAAACATTAACACTGATGAATACATAAGCTCGCTTTTTGCTCTTCGCAGTGCTGACGGCAAGGTGTGGGGCATACCTCACGCAATCAATTCTACAGCACTTTACTATAATGAGGAGCTTTTTGACAAGGCAGGTCTTGAATATCCCAATGAAAACTGGACATGGGAAGATATGCTTGATGCGGCTGAAAAGCTCACCACCCCCAAGGATAACACGGGAGTTTCCTCTGTATACGGCTTTGCAATGCCCACATCAATGACACTGGGCTGGTACCCCGTTATTCTTGCAAATGGCGGTACTCCTCTCAATAAAGATTTGACAAAGTCAAACTTCCTTTCCAAAGAAACAAA
>JAZNTQ010000099.1:0-40164 GCA_045591865.1 Clostridia bacterium | reverse complement strand
ATTAGCGGTATTTTCCTTGAAAACCTTGACACTTATAAAAAAGTTCCGTTTTTCAAAGATAACTTATGCACAGGACGATGGCTTTTGCTTTTCTGCCGATGGAAAATATTTTTTGAATGTTGAAAGACAGGCAGACGAGTTACAAAGTGCAATATCAGTTTATGAAACCAGCAATTTTACAAGAGTTAGTCAATTATTGCTTGAGGAAAATATAATGATTAACTGTATCGAGCAGAATGAAAAAGAATATTATGTCCTTGGTTTTCTTCGTAACGATGATGGAATAGCAGAAACTTTTTTTGTTGGAAAATATGAAAATAATGATATAAAAAGTATTTTGGGCATATCGGAAAAAGAATATTGGTGTTATAGCAATTATATAAAAGTGAGATTGAGGGGTAATACAGATATAAGCCATTCATTGGCAAAGCTGTGGTCATATTATTCAAAATGAAAAGGAGTTTGGAGATAAAGAAAAATTTGATTTGCATCTACACTAAAATCATAAATCGTTAGAAAGGGAAAATGTCGTATGAATAACAAATATCCAACAAGCTTGTTTGTTGTTGGCTTTATAACAAATTTACTGTTCCGCTTTTTTTGGCTGCTTATCCCAAGCGTTATTTTGCTTGTTATAGGAATATTTGTTAAGCCGTGCTTATATATAGGTTTGATCGTACTATTGCTTGATATTACGCTTTCTCTTATAGAACAAATTAAAATTCGAAATGCATTTCTTGAAGAAAGCGACAATCCTGATTTTAATGCTTTCCAAGATGCACTCTCAAAGGATGGAAATTGGAAAGAAAACGTTAAGGATTTTGTAAATCAAAAAATACTCGATAATCAAAACGAAGATGAAGAATAATTCGTAAAATAATGGAGCAATAAATAAACTCTAAATTTAATGTTAGAAAGGCGGTGGATTTATGAAAAAAAGAAGAAGGCTTGTTAAATTTTTGACAGTTGCTCTGACTATTGTGCTGTGCTGCTTGTTTATGACCTCTTGCAGCGAAGCGTGGCCACATTACGGTCGCTTTTGGCGTGAGCTTTCTCCAAAGGGCACGATAAAGGTCGCAGAGGGCGAAGAGAATGTTATCATTTATAACGAAATGAGATACGTTGAAGCACCAAATTATAACGGAAAAATCAAAATTCTTGATTATAACTCCGATAATTGCGTCAAAATTGCAACCCTACCGCGCAGTTATATTTTGGCTGCCGTTGAAGTGTTCTATGCCGACTCCTATGATAACCCAACAATCATATATCTTATAAGAAACGGTCAGCTTTGGGTGAAGGAGGGAATGGACATTGACGAGATGATAATGAACAATAACGCTGTTATAAGCGATTCCTTTTCCTTTAGAATAAACGACGTTACAACCGGCGAGGTGCTTCCTCGCCGAGAAACAGGAAATAGAGACTCCGAGTATGACCTGTATACATTCCGCATGATTCCACTTGAGGACTATCCGATGTTTACGTATTATGTAAGAATTTCTTCCGTCGATGGCGAGCTCTATCTCCAATACGTCTTTGATTCCGATTATTATAAAATCACAGACGAATTTGCAAACGTACTGTATCAAAACGGTTATTTGTCATAATAAGCTTAAAAATATTTTTGGAGGGCGAGTATGAATATGAAACGTGTTATAAGAATGATTTCGTTATTAGTATGCTTTTGTTTGCTTGGTGTTTTAACCTCTTGTATGAATCCTATTCATTTTAATAGACTGCCAGAGAACCATCCAGGAAGCACGTATCATTGTGAGGAGTACGATATAAAATTTACTGTTCATAATGAGTCCTTTTTGGTAGTCAAAGGAGAAGGAATTTCGGATTATTGTAGTAGCATAACAGGCGAAATGACTGTTAACGGGGTAGAATATGAGTTTTATGCTGATTCCAACGCTGATTACACAATGGGTTTTTATTCAAAGGAAATAGAAAAAGAAGAGGTTTATGACAGATACGACCTTGAAATATTTGATAAGTATTGTCTCATTGGTATGAATTGCGATTACAAAATGGATGGTGTCATTATAGCTACAGTTGGTAGTGGTAGTATTTTTGAAAAAGGCACTAAGTTGACTTTCGTCAAGAATAACTGAGATTTCAAATTAATAAACAAAATAGCCGCACCCCTGAAAAAGGTGCGGCTTGAATTTTGCCTTCCCCTTTGTTCGGAGGGGAAGGTGCCTGCTTAGCAGGCGGATGAGGTGTAGTTTTATATAAAACTACCTAAAAGATTTCTATTTTATCAAATTCTGCTCCCGTCCGTCAAGGTATGCCTCGATATTAGAAAGCACAGTGTTAAAGCATCTTGTTCGTGACTCGTAAGAGCCCCAAGCCATATGCGGCGTTAGAATTACGTTTTCTTTATCTAAAATTTTGTTAAACGGATGCTCCTTCGGTAGTGGTTCCTTAGAAAACACGTCACAAGCCATACCGCCTATCGTGCCGTCAAGGATTGCGTTTGCAACCGCTTCCTCATCCCATATAGCGCCGCGCGCCACGTTAATTATAATGGCACTCTTTTTCATTTTAGCAAGCTGCTCCTTGCCAATCATTCCGCGCGTCTCGTTTGAAAGAGGGCAGTGGATTGAAATTATATCGGATTTTTTAAGTATGGTGTCAAGGTCAACACACTCAAAATCAGACACAGGGTGCCGCTTATTTACTAAAATCTTGCATCCAAGCGCACTTGCAACCGCTGCAACCTTGCGCCCAATATTGCCAAAGCCAATGATGCCCCAAGTAAGACCCTCGACCTCATGATAAATCGGCTCAAGCATATTCGCGCTTATACTTTTTTGATAAGAGCCGTTATGCACAAAATTTCTGTATTCATTTAGGTGCGTTATAAGTGAAAGCGCCATTGAAACAGTCACCTGACTTACACACGCGGAGGAGTAGGCAGGGGTATTCGCAACCTTGATCCCACGGCGCGCACAGTACGCAATATCTATATTGTCATACCCCGTTGCCGTTTCGCAAATCAGTTTTAGATTTGGCGCGTTTTCAACCACGTCCTCGGTCATTTTTACTTTATTTACTATAATTACGTCCGCCTCGCGCACTCTTTCCTTGGCTTCATCTTGCGTGCTTGTCGCATATTTTATCACCTTGCCGAATTTCTCAGCACCGCTAAGATCGAGGTCGTCACCGAGCGTTTTATAATCTAAAATTACTATGTTCATACTATTTTTTCAGTAATTCCTTTCGCTTTTTGTAGTCTGGCAAAATTGAAGCGACAATTTGCCAAAATTTTTTTGAATGGTTCATTTCCTTTAGGTGTGCAAGCTCATGCACGCAAACGTATTCAATTGCTTCATACGGGTAGAGCGCGAGCCGATACGAAAAATTAAGCGTTTTCTTTGACGAGCAGCTGCCAAACCTCGTTTTTGCCGAATTTATCGAAACCTTAAGTGGCTCAACGCCCATTATATTTGAATATTTTTCCAAAATCGGCGTTATAATTTCCTTGAGCTTGTTTTTTAGCTCCTTGACCTCGTTTTTTGAAAAAACCTCGGGGATGTGTCTGTTTTTCGCTATTTCTTGCTTGCTTTTTATCCAATTTTCGTGCTTCAAAACGAACTCGTCAATTGCTTTTTCGCTTGCCCTTAGCGGAGCGCGCACCAAAACGCTTCCGTCGCGCCTAACCTGTAGGGACACCGTGCGTCTTTTTGACCTGATAATCTCGTATTCCATATGTCCCTCCTGCGTTTTTTAATAATTTTACCATAAACCTTCATTTTTGTCAATTCCGACAAATTATGCTATTGAAAAATTAAAAATAATATGATATACTTTTCTATGGTTGCATCTTAACCTAAAATAATGAAAGGAGACCGAAATGGCTGACAAGAGCATAAAAATCATCGCTCAGAACAAAAAAGCGTATCACGATTATTTTGTTGAAGAAAAGTACGAAGCGGGCATTGAGCTTTTCGGCACGGAGGTTAAATCCCTGCGCGCAGGAAAGGTTAATCTTAAGGACTCCTTTTGTAAGGTTTATGCAGGAGAGCTTTTAGCCCTCGGCGTGCATATCAGCCCCTATGAGCAGGGTAACGTCTTTAATAAGGACCCACTCCGCCACAAGCGCCTACTTATGCACAAAAAGGAAATAATGAAGCTAAACGGTTATTTAACCCGAGACGGCTATTCGTTAATTCCCTTGTCCCTCTATTTCAAGGGCTCACGCGTGAAGGTTGAAATCGGTCTTTGCAAGGGTAAAAAGCTATACGATAAGCGCGAAAGCGATGCAAAGCGCGACGCAAACAGAATGATGGAAAGAACAATGAAAGGCGGCATAGACTAATGAAGGAATATTTGAAGCAGTTTTTAGTTGATTTTGAGTACAAGGAGAGCGATGCAAGCTTTTTGCTGAGCGAGTACGAAAAAATCGCAAGCCACCGCGATGCAAATTCAACCTTTAATAAAATTATAGCGGATTACGAAAAATCAATCCATATTGATTATTACAAGGATGTTTTGGTGAAGGCTCAAAGCGCAGGCACAGATGCAGGCGTGCATCCATATACCTCGGGGCTTCTCATTTTTATGTGTCTCTCAAAGCACTTAAAGGAGCTTTATGACGAGCGCGGAATTTCCGAGCAAATCTATCACGATTCAATGCTTGATTTAAGATACAAGCTTGAGGAATGCAAATTAGTTAAGAATATTATCGGTTCATTTGTCGCTTGGTGGTTCCCGGGATTTTTCGATATGACGCGCTTTGCCCTTGGCAGATTGCAGTTTGAAATGTCAACCTATAACGGTGAGGACTACGAAAAGAACGGCAAAAAGCTCGTAAAGGGTGACAAGGTTATTGGCGTTCACATTCCAAGAAGCGAAACACCCGTAACCAAGGAAGCAACCGACGATGCATACGCACAGGCGGCAAAA
Organism: Clostridia bacterium; assembly: GCA_045591865.1. Taxonomy (GTDB): domain Bacteria; phylum Bacillota; class Clostridia; order UMGS1883; family UMGS1883; genus UMGS1883. The sequence continues at coordinate 35,250 of JAZNTQ010000099.1, read as the reverse complement.
TTCTTTATTGACGAAATTCCAAACAAGCAGGTTGTTTTCGTGTGCCATAGCTGGCTCCTTTACACCGCAACTCTTGAGGTTTTCCCCAAGCATTCAAATACATACAGATTCATTCACGAGTTTGATGTAACCTGGGATTCACACGACAAGGAGGGCGAATATAACGATGCTTGGCGTCTTTTCGATATGGACTACACAGGCAACGTAAACGATTACCCCGAAAACACAAGCATGCGCCGCGCCTATAAGCAATACTTGCTCGACGGCGGCAGAACAGGCGAGGGCTTCGGTATCATAATGTATTAATATTGAGAAATAGCGAAATGAGTGCAGAAGGCGTGAACTCGTTTTCGTCGGCGTACTTGGTACGGTAGAGAGCGAGATCGCGACTAAAAAACAGAAAAAAGAGAGAACTTGCTCTATTTGCAAGTTCTCAACCGCAAAATTTCTAAAAGCTTAGAAAAACAATATGTAAAATATTTCTGTTTTTGTTCTGTGCTTATTTAGCATTTCTCAGATATGGGTACGTAATGGTTTCGACGGGGACTGTGAGATATGATAAGCGTAGCGGGCTGGCTAATCCCGTATAATGGCTAAACTTAAATAATAAACGACAACAATAAAGTTGCTATGGCTGCCTAACTAATTGCCCCTCGGGGGTGATTAGCGGCAGTGCTGTGGCCAAATGCGCCACCCGTTCCTCTTGGGAGTACCTCGACCCAAGACTGAGCGTAACGCGAGAGGTGAACTTGAATTGAGAGTCTTGCCTGTATCAATCAAGCACTAAGGCAATACTCTGTAAATAGCCTGTTAATCGGCGATTTGCAGGGGAAAACTTGTAGATTAACTGCCTACGGAGAAATTCATATCAAGTGGTTTTCGGACGCGGGTTCGACTCCCGCCGAGGACACCAACTGTACCTACGTCCCGAATGCTTGAAGACCAGCATTTTTGGGACGATTTTTTCATTTTCAATGGCAAAATCCCTTATTCTCCAACTCCAAAACAAAAAACGCCTAATCGACCTATGCAAGTTCTGCTTGAAGTGCTTTCTTGCTTGGCTTTCAACACCATATCAAATCCTTGACTTTCAAGGGGAGTTCGCTCCCTTCCTTAGTTTTCAAGTGGTTTGGCAGGGTTGGCTAACTTGGGCTCTCCCCGAAAGGGGTAAACAGATAAAAGCTTCGTCTGTATAAACAAAAAAGCTTACTTGGGGGCGGGGTGGGATGAGACGGGCGAGTTTTTGCAATTTCTCAAAAAACGGTCGTTTTTCGGGAATTTCAAAGGTACGAAAAGAAATTCTATATCAAAATCTTAAATTAGTGCTTGATTTTCAAGCGTTTTCCCGTGTCCTGTGAAAATCTTGGGAATTTGGGGAAATTTGATAAGAGGTTTTAAAAATAAAAATTTTGGCATAAAGAAATATGTTATTGACAAAGTGTCAAGAATAATATATAATTGAAACACAAAATCCTATATGGGACTGTAAAGGTTTCGACGGGGATTGTGAGATATGATAAGCGTGGAGGGCTGGCTAATCCCTTATAATGGCTAAACTTAAATAATAAGCGACAACAATAAAGTTGCTATGGCTGCCTAACTAATTGCTCCTTTGGGAGCGATTAGCGGCAGTGCTGTGGTCAATGCACCACCCGTTCCTCTTGGGAGTACCTCGACCTAAGACTGAGCGTAACATCAGAGGTGAACTTGAATTGAGAGTTTTGTCTGTATCAATCAAGCATTAAGACAATACCCGAATAAAAGCCTGTTAATCGGCGTTTTGTAGGGGAAATTCCAATAGATTAACTGCCCACGGAGAAAGTTATGTCAAGTGATTTTCGGACGCGAGTTCGACTCTCGCCAGTTCCACCATTTCAATGGAAAAAGCACTCTAAGCATTGAGCTTAGGGTGCTTTTTTCGTTCCCTTAGTCCTCAAAAAACTTGGGGATTTTGGGGAAATGGGGAAAATAAAAGAAAGGACAGATTTAATGACCAATATCTATTTTATAATCGATTGTTCGATGAACATAACAGAGCAAGAAAAGCTCAAAATTCAAAAAGCTTTAATTGGCTACAACAACGCTTTGAAGCTACTACCCAACAAGACGAAAGCCCACTACATTGGCTTTTCAAACGCTGGATTTGTTTTGAATCCGTTCTCAATGGAACGAAGAAAAGGCACGCCACGTATTGAAAACGCCTTTGAACTATTAAGTGCTATTATGGAATTAGACAAAGGAAAGCCAAAGACAAAAAGTGTCTTTATGTTGTTTTCGGCAACTAACCCTACATACGAGTTTTACCAATCTATCAAGGCTCTCGAGAAGCTCCCAGAATTTGCAAACGGGTTTCGCTATTCCATTTGTATGCCGAACGCAAAAAGCGGCGAAAAAAAGACTCTCTTGCGATTCTGTGAATACCCCGACCGCCTGTTGTACTATTTCTCCCCGAAACGTCTTCAAGGGCTGGTATCTATGCTTTCCAAAAGAATATGATAAAATCTCCTTATCAATAAATGAAAGGAGATTTTTCTATGAAGTACAAAGAAATCTTAAACAAATGGATGAATGAAAAGCAAATTTATGCCTTGAAGCACAGGACATTTCTGCGTTATGAGGAAATCATAAGAACGCAGATTGAGCCTTGTATTGGAGAGTATGAGTTATCAAACCTAAGTGTGCCTGTTTTGCGTGAATTTCAAAGCGACAAATTATCTTGTGAAAACAGCAAAAACGGACACCCCCTCGCCTTAAATACAGTAAAAAATATAATGTCAATCGTGCGAAATTCGCTAATTTATGCAAAAAGTAATGGCTACATAATCCCCGACCTTACAGACCTTGAAAACATTAAATTTTCGGAACGAAAAATCAATGCTTTTACTAAGGCGGAACAAAAAAGAATTGAGGACGTGGTTATAAATAGTACAAAAAGTAACCACTTCGGCATAGTGCTTTGTTTATACACTGGGCTTCGTCTGGGCGAGTTGTTGGCTCTTAAATGGACTGACATTAGCTTTACTCACGGGACAATAAATGTTGACAAAACCAGTGCCTTTTTGAAAGACACGGACGGAGACTATCGTTTCTATGTTGACACACCCAAAACGGATGCCTCGGTTCGTACAATTCCGTTACCGAGAGAGCTAATTCCTTATCTTCGTAAAATGAAAAAAGAAAGCAAAAGTGATTATGTTATTTGCACAAACAAGGGTACACAAGTAATAAATCGCTCCTATCAAACAACATTTGCTCGAATACTCAAAAAAGCAAAGGTTGAGTACAAGAATTTTCACGCACTAAGACATACCTTTGCTACAAGAGCTTTAGAGTGCGGAATGGACATCAAAACTCTTTCGGAAATCTTGGGACATAAGTCCCCCATAATCACTATGAACCGCTACGTTCACAGCCTTATGGAAACGAAAAGAAAAATGATGAACCACCTTACCAAAAGTCTAAACTTTGGCAATTAAAAAAGTGCACCTTTTAATATGACTGGTGCACTTTTCTATTGACTTGATTATACCATTAGAGGATAAAAAAGTCAATATAATATTTAGTTTCGCGCAAAATTATACGAAAGCGCAAACAAATTCTTTCAAAAAAGTGCACCTTTCATATTATTTGATGCACATTTAAGGAGGGTCAAAAATGACTAATATAAAAGGGAAAATTACATTGCTAATTTGTCTTGTTTTATCCCTTGTAATGCTATTTACATTATCTTCTTGCGGCGGTAATGATGATACTAATAGCAACACACAAACAGGAACAAATACTGACACTGGTACAGATTCAAGCACGGACACTTCTCAACAACCAGACCCTAAGCCCGAGCCAGACCCAGTAATTACATATACAGTATCCTTCGTTCAAGAGGGTTTTGTTGATGTTGTCAAAACAGTAAACGAGGGCGACACTCTTGCCGATATTCCTACCCATCAAGCAGTGCAGGGCTACGAAATCAAGTGGGAAGAAAAGGACTTGACTAATATTCAATCAGACATTACTGTAAATGCGGTAAAAACACCTATTGAATATAATATCATATATGTACTTAATGGTGGTACAAATAATGATGAAAATCCAAATAGTTATAATGTGGAACAGTCATTTGAGCTTAAAGCTCCAGCAAAAGAGGGCTATACCTTTGCAGGTTGGTATAACGACATTGATTTTAACAACTTGGAATCAGGTATTGCATTAGGTTCAATAGGCGAAAAACCCTTTTATGCTAAGTGGATACCGAATGAAAACAGCATTGTGTTCAACGCAAATGGTGGAAAAGGCACAATGTCAAATATGACTATTGCAACAGACAGCACCGTTAACTTGACTCCTAATGCTTTCACTAAAGCTGGCTATACCTTCATTGGCTGGTCAATCTCTGCAAATAGTAGTGTAGTCTATGCTGACGAAACAAGCTATACAATGGGAACAGAGGAAAGCTATACCATCTACGCAGTATGGCAAGCAAATGAAAACATCATTGTGTTCGATGCCAATGGTGGCAATGGTACAATGTCAAATATGACAATCGCAACAGATAGTAGTGCTAATTTGACCACTAACACCTTCACAAAAGCTGGCTATATCTTCATTGGTTGGTCAACTGCCGAAAACGGAGATGTTGAATATATAGACTGCGCAAGATACACTATGGGGACAGAGGAAAGTTATACCCTCTACGCAGTATGGCAAGCAAAAGAAAACACTCTTGTTTTCAATGCCAATGGTGGTAGTGGCGCAATGGAGAATATGACCATTGAAACTGATGACACAGTTAAACTAACACCAAACGCTTTCACCAAAGCTGGCTATACCTTTGTTGGTTGGTCAACTGCTGAAAACGGAGATGTTGAATATATAGACTGCGCAAGCTACACAATGGGTACAGAGAAAAGTTATGTCCTCTATGCAGTATGGCAAGCAAATGAAAATACACTTGTGTTTAATGCAAATGGTGGCACTGGCACAATGGCAAATATGACCATTGAAACCGACGCAAGTGCCAATCTTAAGTCAAATGCCTTTGTAAGAGCAGGTTACACCTTCAAGGGATGGGCGACCAGTGCAAATGGAGATGTAGTATATACAAATGGTGCAAGCTATACTATGGGCACAAATAACTCATATACACTCTATGCAGTTTGGGAAAGAATAGATTACAGTATTACCTATGTACTAAATGGCGGCACAAACAACTCGCAAAATATTTCATCCTACAATATAGAGAAATCATTTACCTTGAAGGATGCAAGAAAAACAGGCTATACATTTTCAGGTTGGTATAGTGATAGCTCATTTAATAACAAGGTAACTGAAATTGCCCTTGGCACAACAGGAAATAAAATATTTTATGCTAAATGGACTGCAAACGAAAACACCCTTATTTTCAACGCAAATGGTGGTAGTGGCACAATGGCAAATATGACTATTGCAACAGACAGCACCGTTAACTTGACTCCTAATACTTTCACTAAAGCTGGCTACACCTTCAAGGGCTGGGCGACCTCTGCAAGTGGAAATGTTGCTTATGCAGATGGCTCAAGCTATACAATGGGTACAAATAGCTCATATACACTTTATGCAGTATGGCAAGCAAATGAAAACACCATTGTGTTCAATGCCAATGGTGGTAGTGGCGCAATGCCAAATATGACTATTGCAACAGACAGCACCGTTAACTTGACTCTTAATGCTTTCACTAAAGCTGGCTATACCTTCAAGGGTTGGTCTACAACTAAGAATGGCAGTGTTGCTTATGCAAACGGTGCAAGCTATACAATGGGCACAGGCTCAACCTATGTGCTTTACGCAGTATGGCAAGCAAATGAAAACACCATTCTGTTCAATGCCAATGGTGGCAATGGCACAATGTCAAATATGACTGTTGCAACAGACAGCACCGTTAACTTGACTCCTAATGCTTTCACTAAAGCTGGCTATACCTTCAAGGGTTGGTCTACAACCAAGAACGGTAGTGTTGCCTATGATGATGGAGCAAGCTATGCAATTGGTACAAATAGTTCATATACACTCTATGCCGTGTGGGAAGTTAATATTTATGAGATTACTTATAATCTTAATGGTGGTACAAACAATTTCCAAAATCCAAACACATATACAGTAGAGCAAGCGATAGTTTTTGCTAACCCTAATAGAGAGGGTTACACCTTTGTAGGCTGGTACAGTGATAGAACATTTAATAACAAGGTAACTGAAATTGCCCTTGGCACAACAGGAAATAAAACATTTTATGCTAAGTGGACTGCAAACGAAAACACCCTTATTTTCAACGCAAATGGTGGTAGTGGTTCAATGCCAAATATGACCATTGAAACTGATGACACAGTCAAACTGACAAATGCCTTTACAAAAACCGGATACACCTTTAAAGGATGGTCAACCTCTGCAAATGGTAGTGTTGCCTATGATGATGGAGCAAGCTATACAATGGGTACAAATAGCTCATATACACTTTACGCAGTATGGGAAGCCAACCAAAACATAATTGTTTTCAATGCCAATGGTGGTAGTGGCACAACGGAGAATATGACCATTGAAACCGATGGCAGTGCTAATTTAACAATAAATACCTTTACTAGGGCTGGTTACACATTCATTGGATGGTCAACCTCTGCAAATGGTAGTGTAATCTATGTTGATGAAGCAAGCTATATTATGGGCTCAAACGCTACATATACTCTCTACGCAGTTTGGCAAATTGAAACCTATGATATTACATATGTATTAAATGGCGGAACTAACAATAGTGGAAATCCAACAACTTATACGGTAGAGCAGACTGCTTCGTTATTAGACCCAAGTAAGGAATTCTATACCTTTGCTGGATGGTATGTTGATGAATACTTTACAACGCAAATTACCTCTATTGAAAAAGGTACAATAAACGATATAACTCTTTATGCTAAATGGAATGCTATAAATTATAAAATAACGTATGATACTCTTGTAACAGGAAATCCAAGGACATTTACAGTAGAAGATTTGCCAGTATCTTTAGTAGCTCCCGAGGTAGGAGATAATCAAGCTTTTGCTGGCTGGTACACAACAAGTGATTTTTCTGATGAACCAACAATGCAAATAACCCAAATCGGAGCAATTAAGCTATATGCAAAAATTGTTGATAGCACAGAGGGGGTGGTATTTACTGACAACGGAGATACATGTTCAGTAACAGATTATACAGGCACAAGTACAAATGTAATAATTCCTTCCTCTGTTATGGGTAAAAAAGTAACAAGTATAGGAAGCGGTGCGTTCCGTTATTGCACAAGCTTGACAAGTGTAACCATACCCGATAGCGTAACAAGTATAGGAGGCTCTGCGTTCGAAAATTGCACAGGCTTAACAAGTGTAACCATACCCGATAGCGTTACAAGTATAGGAAGCGGTGCGTTCCGTTATTGCACAAGCTTGACAAGTGTATATATTAATGATATTGCAAGTTGGTGTAATATTTCCTTTGCTGATTATTACGCAAATCCATTATATTATGCTGAAAATCTCTATTTAAATGGCGAATTAGTAACTAATCTTGTTATACCTGACACAGTAACTGAAATAAAATATTATGCGTTCTCGAATTGCACAGGCTTAACAAGTGTAACTATACCCGATAGCGTAACAAGTATAGGAAGCTATGCGTTCTATAATTGCTCAGGCTTAACAAGTGTAACCATACCCGATAGCGTTACAAGTATAGGAAACTCTGCGTTCTCCGGTTGCACGGCTCTTACCGAAATCAACTTTAATGCAAAAGCAATGGATGATTTAACTTCAAATAACTATGTATTCTATAATGCAGGAAAGAATGGAGAGGGAATAAAGGTAACAATAGGTAAAGAGGTAACAAAAATACCTGCTTATTTGTTCTACCCATATAGTAGTTCTTCTTCATATTCACCAAAGATAACAAGTGTCGAGTTTGAAGAAGGTAGTGTTTGTGAAAGTATAGGAAGCCATGCGTTCTGTGGTTGCACAAGCTTGACAAGTGTAACAATTCCAAATAGCGTAACAAGTATAGGAAGCTCTGCGTTCGATGGTTGCACAGGCTTAACAAGTGTATATATTAATGATATTGCAAGTTGGTGTAATATATCATTTGGCAATGTCTATTCAAATCCATTATATTATGCTAAAAATCTCTATTTAAATGGCGAATTAGTAACTAATCTTGTTATACCTGACACAGTAACTGAAATAAAATATTATGCGTTCTATGGTTGCACAAGCTTGACAAATCTAACAATTCCAGATAGTGTTACAAGTATAGGAGCCTCTGCGTTCGATGGTTGCACAAGCCTACAATATAATGAGTATGATAATGCATGTTATCTAGGAAATGAAGAAAATCCACATCTTGTGCTTATAAAAGCAAAAGATACTAGCATTACATTTTGTATAATTAATGAAAATACTAGATTTATTTACAGTTCTGCGTTCTATGGTTGCACAAGCTTGACAAGTGTAACTATACCTGATAGCGTAACAAGCATAGGAAACTCTGCGTTCTATAATTGCACAAGCTTGACAAGTGTAACTATACCTGATAGCGTAACAAGTATAGGAGACTCTGCGTTCTATAATTGCTCAGGCTTGACAAGTGTAACTATACCCGATAGCGTAACAAGTATAGGAAGCTATGCGTTCCATAATTGCAACTCACTAACAATTTACTGTGAGGCAGAAAGCGAGCCAAGTGGTTGGCACTATCGTTGGAACAACTCATATCGCCCTGTTGTTTGGGGAATAGAAATTATGCGCATTTATTTTGAAACAAATGGTGGCGCAACAATTAAACCTATCTTTGTTAATGGAGTAAATACCACCACTACAACATTGCCAACACCTGTAAAACATCACTGTGAATTTGCAGGCTGGTACGAAAATGCTGATTTTTCAGGAGAACCTATAACATCTCCCAATTTTAAAAAAGGCAAGATAACTCTATATGCAAAATGGGAAATATATAAAGGTGAGTCTTTTGAAAAAGCAATGTTGGTTGAAAGTGGAAACTCGTACGACATCACTATTGATGAAAGTGGAGAGCTAATCTACCTTGCAATAACTCCAACCGAAACAAAGGAATATACAATCAGCTCATCAGGTGATTACGATGTAATCGGATATCTATATAATTCGTCACAAGAAATGATAACCTATGAAGACGGCGACATTGATAACTTTACAATGAACGAAACCCTAACCGCTGGTCAAACTTATTACATAGTTGTCGAGATGTACGACCAAGTCACCACAGGCTCATTCACATTAACAATTAACTAAATTGAGTTCACATAGGCAAAGCCAGCCTTTGCCTATGTCTCAAAATGATAATTAAGGAGATATAAGATGGAACTGGAAACGTATAATAAAATTGTTTTTAAACTGTCTCAACTTAATACAAGAGAAGAACAAATTAAGTATCTCTTAGATAATATCGAAGAAACCGATTATGAAAATAATGGACTTAACGATATGTTGGTGAAAACATTAAAAGATTTAAGAGATAAAAAATGCTGACATTAAGGCTAACGCAATTTACAGCGTTAGCCTTTTTACATACAGAAAGGAGCGGAATGAATAATTTCACTAACTTTGACGACCTCATAAAACATCTTAAAGAGAATAACTATGGAAAGGAAGCTATGCAAAGCTTCCTTTTCTCTATGTATGGGGTACATTTAACAAACGAAAACGGCATTAAGTCCTCACTTGTTATAGTAGATAATAGCAACAATGTAACGCTAAATGTAACTAATACATTACCAGAGATAGATACTACATTGGTACTTGATAATAATAAATGGCTATATAGGGTATATGTAACAAGCGACTATGGAGAGGGCTACATATACTACGAAAAGTTAAATGATAAATAGGCTCATCATTTACTACTGCAATATAGTGTTAAATGGTAAATGATAAATGGTAAATGTAGTGTTAAATGGTAAATGTACATTTATCACTACGCTATGAAAGGAGTAATAAATGTGTTTAATAAAGAAAGCCGCTATGTAACTTGCGGAATTGATAATTACTTGCCACCAGAAATACAGATTACTATATGGCAAGCTATTGATACTAAAAAGACTTTGGGTGAAACTCTTGACTATTTACAAGTAGCTAAATTCAAAAAGCACAATGATACATTGCTACTAATACATATAGAACAGGAGCAACCACAAAGCGAATATATATGCTATCTTCCGTATGTGCCAGAATACGAAGAGTTACTAACAAAGACCGTCTATGTAATAGATGACGGCGACCATTCAACAATGTTATTCTCAGAAGAATATTAAATACAAAGGAGATATAAATATTATGGCTACTAAGAAAACTACAAAAACAACAAAACCAGCAGAAAGAAAAAGCATTGACCAAATGACTATTGCAAGGACAATTTCGCAGAAATTTCACTTGAAATTGAGCGAGGTGGTGGCTATCATTGAAGAAGAACAGAAGCTAACGATGGAAGCAGTTCGAAATGGGCTGCGTGTAGTTAAAAAGAACTATTTAACCATTGAGGGCAAAAAGTGTGATGGCAAGAAAAATTGGAAAAGCCCATTAAATGGTAAGGTATACAACCTTGCTCCAACAACAAGGGTATATGTAAGAATCGGCGATGGCTTCAAACGCTACATTGACGGTAACAAGAAAATGCCAAACAAAATGTGCCGCTTCGTCAGCGAAGCTGATATTCCACCAGTAAATTAAAAAAGAGGGATTACCCTCTTTTTTTGCTTTTATGTTATTAATAATCAAATCTTTTCATATAATGTTGAACTGTGTCTAATTTTATGTTATAATCAACTTAACAACTGCGAAAGGATGTGTTTTGTATGGAATCTAACTCATTGTTAAAACGATTAGAAATGTATGCAATGATTAATGCTATCGAAAATGACCTCGTTGATAATTTAAGCAGAAAATTAACATTGCAAGATATACCAAAAGCTGTTATAGAAAAAAGCCAAAATGTAAAAGACTACAGTAATTTACTTGAAATTTTAAGAGGCTCGGATTTGCAAGGATATATTGAAATTCTTAACGCAAATGTTTTCAAAGTGAATATGACCGCTGAGGAAAAAATTTTTTTAAATGTGCCTTTTACTGAAATAATTCCTGTTAGAAATAGAGTAATGCATCCAAGACTATTAGAGTTTTATGATTACTCAAATTTGAAAAATTGTTTTGATAACATAGAAACAGAACTAAAGCTTATCGACTGGAAAAATGTTAGAGAAACAAGAAAAATGATAAACGAAAACCCTTCGGCTTTAATGAAGTTTGAGGAAAACTTAAAAAAGAAAAGTAATAGGACAATTGAAAATTTGCCTACTATAGTTGATTTTGACGATACATCGTTTATTGGTAGAAAACGTGAAATAGGAGAAATAAAAAGTAAACTATTCAAAAAGAACGTTCATATATTGTCAATTTTGGGTGATGGTGGAGTAGGAAAAACTGCATTAACAATAAAATTGCTTTATGATTTATTAGATGATGAGAAATGTCCTTTTGAACTTATCCTTTGGGTGTCTTTGAAAACTAAAGAGTTAAACAATTACGAGTTTTGCGAAATTTCCAATTCAATAAATAACACCAGTGCTATGTATGAAAAATTAGCTTCATTTGTAGGAGTCTCTGCAGGTAGTGATGTTAAGCAAGAGCTTATAGAATTATCAAAAAACTTCAGGACATTATTAGTTTTAGATAATTTGGAAACCATAAATACAGAGGAAATAAAAGAATTCTTGGATGATTTTTCAGAAGAAGGTAAAATAATAATCACGTCAAGAATAGGTCTTGGAGAAATGGAACACAGATATTTTCTTCACGGTTTATCTGATGAGGATTTAGAAATATATACTGATACATTACTTCAATTATATAATAAAGAAGCATATTTCACAAAGGCTGAAAAATTCAACTATGTTAAAAACGAATTACATTCAAATCCATTGGCTATAAAATGGTTTATTAGAGGATTGAACAATGGACAAACACCGCAAGAACTGTTGAAAAATAAAGGAAACTTGATAGCTTTCTGTATGTCCAATGTTTACGAAAAGCTCTCGCCGACTGGAAAAGAAGTTCTGTTTGTAGCAAAGGCGACAAGAACAGAGTTATCTTTTGCTGAGCTGTCGTTTATCTTAGAAAGCGAAGATATTCTCGAATTGGATTTAAGAGCTGCTGTGAATGATTTGTGCAAATGTAATTTCTTGGATTCCGAAAAATTTAAACTATATGATTTGTTATCTTTAACAGATTTTGCTCGTGAATTTATCAAAGAATATGTTGCAGAGAACACGATTAAGGAAGGAAAAATAACTCAAAGGTTAAGAGAATTAAACTGGTTTGACCAAAGTATGATAAACAAAAGAGAGAAAGCACCATACTCTCTTAAAACATTCTACTATAATTATGGCGAAAAAAGTCGATTGGTTTCAGCATATTATTTGATGAAAGCTGTTGAAGCATATTATAGGCAGGATATGGATGAGGCTTTTAGGTTGTTAGATATTGCTCAAAGTTTGTGCCCTCAATATTTTGAATGTAATAAAATAAAGGCATATTTTTTAAGAATTTCAGACAAAAAGGAAGCTTTAAATGAGTATGAAATTGCAAAAAAGAATGCTTTGAATGACAACGAACGAAGATTAATTTTTATAAATTTAAAAGAGTTTTGTTTATCAAATAATGATTATTCTGGCGCATTAGATTCTATAGAAAAAGCTATAGAAATAGAAGACGAAACTTTTCTACAATTAGAAAAAGTGAAAATTTTAGCCTGCATAGGTCGTATGCAGGAAGCAGAAAAAATTCTTGATAAAATTAAGGAAGATTGTTTAAGTTCTAATTTGGAAAATCTTTATTTAACAAGAAAAGCTGATTTGTGCAAACGGCAATCCGAAACGATGAGCAACTATAAAGATAGAGCCGCATTGTTGATGAAGGCTGGAAACATACTAATGGAAAGTGTCAGTTTTGAAAGCACAAGTTTGGAAATGTTAGCATCAATACTAAAAGAGTTAATGTACCAAAGTTTTGATGTAGAAATTGTTAAGTATGTATATAAAGTTTTGTCCACGGCAAATGAGTTAATATTTAAAACTTCTGGAATAAAAGAAATTAGGTCTAAAATGCTAACTGTTCGCAAATATGTTGCAGAATTCGAGCACCGCGAAGATTTGATATTAATGTTGTTAGATTATAATGCGATTTCCGATATGCTAAGTGGCAAGGAAGCAGTTGTTTATTCTCTCAAAGATAAGTTTGGTTTTTTAAAAAATTCTGAAAATAAAAATGGCATATTTTTTCTATTTCAAGAATGTAATTTCAAAGTGAAATTAGGAGATATTGTTTCGATTGGAGAAATATATGAAACCAAAAAAGGACTTGTCGCGAAAAATATAACTTTTATAAAAAGTTCAATTGATATTGAATTTAAAGACGAAGAATAAAAAAGAAGCGGATTAGTCCGCTTCTTTTTTGCTTATTCTCTTTATTGTTTCTATCACATCAAAAAAATCTTCTTTGCATATTCCAATATTCAAAAAATCTTGTTTGGAAAAGAATTCAGCTTCAGCTTTGTATCTTAACATATCGTCAACGCGAGCATATTTTTCTCCTGTGTGATGACAAAATAATTTTACAAAGAAACGACCATTACAACTTTCACAATTGGTATCAATGCTATTAGCAAAGTCTATGTATGTCTGCTTTCTAATTTCTTTTTCTTTCTTTTTTGCTTTATCAACTATTCGAAAATTAAGTTTTTTTATTGTAGTGAAATCGTAGATTTTTCGCCAGAGCAGAGTGTCTTCCTTGTTAAATACCGAGGAAGGCATTTTTTGTATTATAAAAGATACAAAATCATCGTCATCGGTTATGGGCTTTCCGTATTCTTGCATTAGGAAAGCAATTTTTTCTTTATATGCTTGCTTTTGGTTTTTTGAGAAATGCTCAAATTCTTCAATTCTTTCTTTAGTATTTTTACTGATGTTTCTGTACATACCGTTAACATAATATACATTATAAATAATTATTATATTACTATACGAATTTCCGTTTGGGTCAAAAGACCAAACGGCTTTTCCTTTATTTATAATCTTGGCTTGCTTGGTGTAGCGAATATGTTTTCTAAGTAAGCAGAATTTACGTTCAACATCCAGTTTATTAATAATAACATTATATATTTTATTATCATAATCGGTAGATGAAATTTTGTTCAACTTATTTTTGTAGAATGCTTCAATTAAATAAAACCATTTCATAGAAATCCCCCCTGTGTTCATTATAACATTGAAATGCATATAATGCAATATTTTTCCAAATATCAGAAACTCTTTTCGGGACAATACATTATACAACATATTTATTTGTTTAAAAAATTTGTTGTAATTTCTATGAAAAGAGGTTTTTAATGTTAGTAAAAAATCCACAAAAAAAGACAATGGATTACGAAAGTAAGAATTTGACGATTACGAATGTATGTCGTCAATTTGAAGTTAAAAAAATAATCAAATCCATTGACAAAAGTGAAGACGTGGCTTCACTTCTTGTAGAGGTTCTCGAAAGCAATGCAAAAAGATATTGTTTTGAACTACCCACGTCATCGATTGTTGCAATTGATTCATTGATAAGCAGGCTTTCAACCAATGGGTTGACACTCGATCACTATATGAAGCACTCTGCTTCAATGTATCTAATGGAAGGATATCGTATGTGTCAGCAAAACGATATGTATGAGTATCGCCATAGCTCGCTTGGGTGGTTTGAATATAACGGACGAAATTTGTTCCTTTACGACAAAACCGCAGTGGATGAAAGTCACGTGAGCAAGTACACAAAGCCGTTCAAATTCAAGAATGGCAATGAAAAAGAGTACATAGATTTTATAAAAAATGAAATGTTTTCTGTTCCAACCCTTGCTCTTGCACTTTCAATAGGTTATTCTGCCGTTGTTTCATCAAAACTTAAAGATTCTTGTGACATTGGAACAATTATCGTCAATCTCTGCGGAGCTTCAAGCACGGGCAAAACTACAGCCGAACAATTGCTTGTAAGTCCGTTTGCTTGCCCTGTGATATCGAACAAATATGGACTTGTTCATACCTTTCATTCGACTACAAATGCTTTATTTGAAAGCATTGATGGCATTCACGGCTTACCAATAGTCCTTGATGACATCACAACAAACAAGAATATCAATGTTGAAAACTTGCTCTACACCATATCAAGCGGTGAAGAAAAAATGAGATGTCAACAAGATGGTTCTCTTAAAGAATCAAAATCTGGTTTTGATGGTGTAGTAGTCATTTCCAGTGAATACCCAGTTTATGAGCTCGCAAGTGAAAATCAAGGATTAAAAGCGCGGGTTATTCATACGCAAGGAATAACTTGGACTCCCAATGCCGAAACTGCTGAACGAATTAAAGAATTTGTAAGCAATAATTATGGATTTACTGGTGTTGATTTCGCAAATTATGTCACCAAAATCAAAAACCTTAAATCACGATATGACCAAGCAAAAAAAGAAACTCACAAATTAATGCCCAAACGAGATAACCTTTCTGATAGACTTGAAAGCAAATACGCTATCTTCTATTTAACTATTGAATTATTAAATGAATGCTTTGAATTGAATTTGAACATTTGTGAGATAATGAAAATTTTGATTGCACCAGAACAAGAATCTTTAGAAGAACGAGATATTGGTAAAAAAGCACTGGGAATAATCAATGATTATGTCATTAAGAAAATGAAACACTTTAAAATACTTAATCACGATCAGAAATTCAACGATTGTAGAGATTCAACAGGTGACCATTTGGGAACAATTCGATACGAAGGTCGAAAAATGGAAATATTCATACCGACAGCCGACATTAACGCTTTATTAAAAGCGGGCGGAATCAATGAATTTGTTTCCGTGAAGAAAAAATGGATTAATGATGGCATTCTGCTTGCTGATACTGGAAGAACAGATTGCAAGCATTTAGGTAGAAGATGTTATCATTTCGCATTTGAACACAATATAATGACGGATTTTGAAGAAATTGAAAAACAAGTAACAAAAAATGTTAATACGATTATCAATAATGCCGCTCCAGTCGTAAGCATTAATTATGATGGTGATTCATCGGTAGAGAAAATCTTTGAGGATATCAAATGATGAAATTGAGCATTAAAAGAAAAAAATTAATATCCACAAAAGGACAGAATTTAAATCTGTCCTTTTTCAATGGATACAAATTACAAGAAGAATCCAAGCAAAAACTTGATGAAATCGTTATTGAAACAATTATATCAATTGCTCAACCCAAAGATGGAACTGAGCAAAATACAAATGAAAATAAGGAGTAATTATGAGAAACCTTGAAAACAAGGAAATTGAACAGTTAAACAAAATATTAAAGCAAAAGCAAAAGAAATACAACATTTCAAAGCTGAGAACAGTAATCTATGCTCGAAAAAGTTCTGAGGACGAAAGACAGACTTCAATTGATACACAAATTAATTCGTGTAAAAATCTTATAGCTCAGTATGATTTCCTTGAGCTTGTTGGTGTTTACCACGAAGACAATGTGAGTGGTATGTTTATAGAAGGAAGAAGGCGAATATTTGAAAGTGATGTCTTTAGCAGAACAGAAAAAAATTGATGTTATTGTTGTTATGAAACTTGACAGATTATCAAGAGATTTGGGCGATTCAGCAACAACAATAAAATTACTTGAAATGTATGGCACTTATCTCATTGCAGGTGATGATGTTGGTAATTCAAGCACGCCTGCTGGAGAATTCTTAAGAAGCATTTTGCTAGCGCAAGGTCAATATCACGCTCGCCGTGTAGCAAGCGATGTTATGATTGCGGAATGCAACAATGCTAAAAAAGGACTAACTTCAGGTGGAATTGCTCCGTATGGATTGCAAATTATAAGCAAAAAGTATGAAATTAACCCAAATGAAGCACCGGCAGTGAAAGAAATGTTTGAAATGACTAAAAATGGCTTTAGTTATAAGCAAATATCAGATAAATTATTAGCAAAAGGATACACAACTCGTTCAGGAAAAAATTTTTCTTATTCAACAATAAATACCATATTGCAAAATGATAAGTATTGCGGAATTCTTGTATATAACCGTGAGGATTCTCCAAGAAAGAAAAATAGAGTTCTCAAAGAAAAATTTGATGAAATACGAACTGATGGAGCTATTGAACCAATAGTAAGCAAAGAATTATTCCAGTGTGTTCAAAAAGTACTTAAACAAAGAAAAAATAACACAATACCTAAGCATAATTCTAACCCTGACTATTTTTTGACGGGGTTTATCTTTTGTAAAGAATGTGGAAAAGCAATGCACGGAACTACGACCAAAAGCGGAAGAAATAAAAAGGTAAAAAGATACTATGTTTGTCCCAATCATAAAAAAGAAAAGTCTTGCAAGACGAAAGATGTCAACGCTGAATACATAGAATCAGCCGTGAAAGAAACTATTACAAATTTTATTAACAATTATGTAGCAACAGCAAAACTATCAAAATCAGCATTTGATATCATGAAAAATAAAATCAAAAGTGATTTGAAGAAATTCAATAAAGATTATGATACCATCGATAAAAAAATCAGCTCGTTTCTTGAGCAAGCAAGTAATCCGTCACTTTCGAACAAAATAAGTCAGCGATATCAAGAAGAAGCGGAAAAATATCTTGATATGCTTGATATAAAGAAACAAAAGATTGATGAATTGAGCAAAAAACTCGACTCTGTGTCTGAAATTGAAGTAAAATTCAATGGAAATAAAAATTCTCTTTCTACTGAAAAAATATTTGATACATATGAAAAAACACGCACCCTGTGTTCAATTTTTGTGGAAAAAGTCATCATTGATGATGCACAAGAAAATATCGAAATAGTATTGAAATAATGTGTATTTGTTAGAGAAAGTCTTGTTATAAGGCTTTCTCTAATTTTCTAACGTTTTAATTGAAAGTAAACATTGATTATGATATAATATCTACAAGGTGGTGATAAAATGAAAGACATAGAAAGAGTAGCATATAAAAAAGATATTACCTATTTTAAGTATTATATGAAAAGATTGACATTTCTACTAAATGGAGTTGATGAGAAAAAAGAATATGTGGACATTAACGATGTCATAGAAATATATAATGTAAAGCAATACATTGACAATTTTACTTGCGAATCTTGGTCTGCGGATGAAACGGATATATATAAGAAAAAAGCAACTTCTATTTCCAAAATCGTTGGTAAGTTCTTTTTTGCTATTGATGATTCAAATTTGCTATCGTATTGCGAAAAAATTGAAAGCAATTATCACAAGTCATTTTGGGATATAATGTGCGACTACAAGCGAGCAAAGATTATTTCACCGAATGTGTTTAAAGAGTATTTAAATGCTTATAAGAATAAAGTATTTTATTTTATTCTAAAGTATAAAATTCTTGTTGATATTTTTGATAAAGAAATAAGTAAATTTTTGATTGGTCATAGTGCCACTGCTGAAATGATTTTATACGAGTATTTAGCTCATAAAGAATCCAATCATACAAAAAAGTATTTTCCTAAATCTTTAACTCCCGACATAATGGGGACGATTATACAACAGTACATTGAATCACCTAATCCCAACCTCAACTATATTCAATTGCTACTAAAGTCATCGCCTAAAAAGGAAATTGGCTTTACAAATAAAATGAAAGTACTTGCCAAAAAAATAGAAGAAAAAGCGGCAACCGAAATTATAAACAAAAATGGGTTTGGATTTCAAATAAGTGTTAAATTTTCTGAAAAATTAGATAAATTAGCTGAAACCAAGCATTGTGAAAACTCATATGAAGCTACGTATAATCCTGAGATGCTATTAGATGATAAAACGAACAAATTGCTATTACTATACAATTTTATATATGCATTTTCTTATTATGATGCAGAAATGAGAAATCAGTTTGTGCGCTTTCCAGATGATCAGTCTTCTTTTGAATTTTTTTGCGGTATAAAGGCAGAAAGAGAGTATAGAATTAGCTTTGGACAGCAAGCAGTAAATAAACTTCATTTTATGCAAATGAATATGTATGATAATTTGCTTAGATATAACAAAATTGAATTGGAAAACCTTATAAAATGGTTCTTTGAAGAGCACTTAAAAGAGGATTTTTCTATTTTTGGTTTTGTTTATAATCCTTCTAATGAAGGTTCTAAATATCTCGAAAAAGCAAAGGCTGTAGCTTCGGAAATGGATAGCATATTAAAGCAATATAGAATGTATTGCGAAGAGGGATGTATTGACCGAGAGGTTTTTGAAATTTCCTCTGAACAAACGATTTTTGAAACTTTACCGAGCTTGCAGAAAAATAAATATATATATGCTAAGGAAATTGCATACAAAGCAATAAATATGTTATATTCAGGAGTAATACCTTTTTACTATAAATCTAACAGTGAATATGATAATTTGTTGGAGCTTTTTGACAAAGAACCTAAAGTGCTAGTATCTAATTTTGAAGAGCACGCAGAAGATATTATAAAGTTCCTTCAAGAGCACGGCTTTATATACATAACAGAAGGCGTTATTGCATTAACTACAAAGGTAAAAATACTTGAATATCTAAAAGAACATAGGGTAATTTCATATTCATATTGTAACAATCTCGAAAAACAAGATATTGATGAAATGCTTGAAAAAGGGCAATTAGAGAATCATAATACACTGTTTTCTATTGAGGAATCTAATTATATGAATTATATACTGAACAAGGCGAAATTTGATAATGGTTTGGATTTGCGAAACAAATATTTGCATGGGTCATATCCACTCGATGATAAGCAAAATGCGGTGGATTATTATCAAATGTTAATAATTATGATGATGGTTTTATTTAAGATTCACGAAGAGTTTTTGCTCAGAGACGAAACAAAGCCCGTTTGAAACATATATTATAATATTGAGAGAAAGATTCATAAAGAGTCTTTCTCTCTTTTATTTGTGCCAAAAGAAAGGAGTATTAAATGGCAAAAATCATTGCAGTAGCCTATGCTCGATACAGTTCTGACAGACAGCAAGAATCAAGCATAACTGTTCAGCTTGCTGCTATTCGCAAATTCTGTCAAGAACACAACATAAAGCTAATTCGCGAATACGTGGATGAAGCTCAAACAGGAACGAATGCAAGACGAAAGCATTTTCAGCAAATGATTGAAGATGCAAAGGAAAGAAAATTCCGCCTTGTCATAGTTCACCGTATGGATAGGTGGGCACGAAACGTTGATGACGCAAGGCATTACAAAAAGCTTCTTTTGAGCTATGGCGTAAAAATGGCAAGTGCTATTGAGGGCTTTAACGAGTCCCCAGAAGGCGAGTTTTTCGAGCTAATGTCAATGGGTATGGCGGAGCTGTATTCAAAGAAGTTATCAAGAGAAGCTATTGCTGGTAAGCTGGCAAACGCAAGAGAATGCCGAATACACGGCGGTGTTCCACTATTAGGCTTCAAGGTCAAGGGAAAATATTATGTCATTGATGATAACGATGCCCGTATTGCACAAATCATATTCGATATGGTAGCAAAGAGGTACAGTTATCGGCAAATACGTGAGTTTTTAATGAGCAACGGGTATAGACGTTCGAATGGCGATGATTTTAAAAGATTTCACTTCACTGATATGCTTCGAAATCGCAAATATATTGGTGAGTACGTATATAATCGTTCAAGAAGTGCCGACGTGTTTGGTAGGAGAAATAATCATTCAAACAAAAGCGAAGATGAAATTATACGAATACCAAACGGATTGCCACGAATTATAGACGATGAAACCTTTTTCAAGGTGCAAGAAATCTTGGATAATAGGCAGAAATACAAAAACTATCAACCCGAAAACCCAGACAAAAAATATGTTCTCTCGGGTCTTACAAAATGTGCTGTATGCGGACGAGCTATGAGTGGAAGAAAATCAAACGCAAGAAATGGTTTTACCCGTGTATATGCTTGCAATGAAAAAGGTTGTGTTACTAAGGCAATAAATATCAAATACATTGAGGAATACCTACATTCGCTATTTTGCGATTGCTTGTTTGATGGAGACAATATTGATTCATTTTGTGAATTGGTACGCATTGCATACGTAAACGCCTTTGAAAAGCTCATTGATGATAGGGATAATACAAGATTTGCTATACGAAATCTTGATGAAAGCGAGTTGAAAAGCAGAATTGAGCAGGGCGACAAGCTCTATGAGTATATGGACGAAAAACAAAACGATTACAGTATCGAAAGAGCTCAACTTGTAAAAAAATTGCGAGAGCTTGAAGAAAAGTTCAACGCCTTCCCCCAACTTGATTATCGTGTCATAAGGCAAGAAAGGTCAAGGTACTTAACAATGCTACGTGAACGTGATGAGCAAAGGCACAAATTGGCATATAGTCGAATGATTGAAATAATAAAAATCGACAATGACAGGGTGCAAATTACACTGAAACTCCAAACGTTCTTGAATTTCTACCTACCAATACAAATCACGATAATTGAGGATAGGGACAATATTGCTTTGCCAAAGTTTCATTGCCAGCAGGCACTTGAATTTAGCCAAATGCGAGTCCGTCTATGACTATTACTTACGGACGAGGGTTCGTATCCCCCGTTTCAAAAGAAAGGTTAAACGACAATGAAAAAGTGCTAAAAACACCCCCGAAAAGCCCTTAAATTATAGGCTTTTAAGGTTTCGGACATAGGTACAATACGTATCCCACCGTATCCACCATGTAAAAACAGCACTTGCTTTCGCAAGTGCTGTTTTTACAATGATATCCGTTCCTTTCAGAAACGGATGATATATCGCTTGTACGATATGATATCTGCTTCACAGATGATATATGCCTATGGCATATGAAGGAACGGATATTATATCATATTTGCACAAAGTGGAAATATATCATACGGCTATTGCCGTATATCATATCTCAATAGAGATATATCATTGACTTTAGCTTCATTCTATGATATAATTTCAGTGAAGGAAGGTGTAATTATGTCAGATAATAAACTGCTTGACTTATCTTTTGAGTTTGCAGTTGTAATCGTTGATCTTGTTGATAGTGTTAAAGCTCCAAAGAGCTCTTATATGACGGATCAGCTTGCGAGAGCAGGAACATCTATTGGTGCTAATATTTATGAAGCACAATACGCCCAAAGCAAAAAAGATTTTGTTTCTAAGTTAGAGATTGCTCTGAAAGAATCCAACGAAGCAAGCTATTGGCTAAAACTAATGCACGAAACTAAAAGGGTAGATACACAAACTTACAAGGAAACGGAAAAACTGTGCGGAAACATAAGAAGATTGTTGATTGCTTCGTGTAAAACTGCAAAAGAAACATAATAGATGTAATTTAGGCACCTTCGGGTGCCTTTTTAATTGTATAAAGAAAACGCACCTTGTAGAACAAGATGCGCCTTTATACTTCAAAAATTTCTTCATATGTTGTTTTAAGTATCTCTTTAATCAAAATAATTTCATCGGGGTAAAGATGCCTTTGACCTACCTCGATTTTTGCAACAGCACTGCGCGTGATATCACAACCTGAAAGCTGCAATTTAGATGCCAAAATTTCCTGTGTCATACCGCGGCTTTCACGAATTGCACGAATGTTATTTCCAATTCTTTTTTCAATTTCAGCGTTCGTTTTTAACACCTCCAAATATATTTTGCACCCAAATAAGAACAAAACTCTTGACTTTATTATAAACAAATGATATACTGATAATGCACCTGTATAGGTGCAAGAGCAAAATTATAATATAGAGTCGGAATAAATCGATGTTCATTATTGCATTCCATAATACAGTATGCTATACTGAAATTGAAGTTAAGCTAAGGAGAAAAACGAATGAAAAAATCACTAATATTGGTTTTAACGGTGGCTCTGATGCTCCTTTGCCTGACCTCCTGTGGTGTTTTTGACGTTATATTTGGAAGCGAGAAGGGGCTAACGTATAAGGAATACGAAAACTGTGCCGTTTTCACATTCGACGGCTTTGACGGAAAAACGTCGGTGAAGCTTTCGCGCACAGGTCTTGACGAGGGAGCAATATATTATCAAGCGAGCCTTGACAAGGGCGCGTTAGATGTTAAATATAAGGACAGCGGCTATATTAACGAGCCCTCAATGCTTGTCGAATTAACCGCTAATGAACAAATGCCCATAAACGGCTCGGGCGGATACGTTGAGAAAACGGAAATTGAAATTTCATTTGAAGCAAATAGCCCTGTTAGCGGTGAAATCATTATCGCATTTACGGAGGATGCACTAAAAGCCATTCACAAGGATAAATACCTCCACGAGCATACATTTGAGTGGGAAACCACGGATGAAGCACACAAGCGCATATATACCTGCGACTGTGATTATCTCGGCGAAACGTATTTCGAGCCACATTATGATGATAACGATGACGACTGTTGCGACGAGTGCGGAGAGGAATACGGAATTTACTACGGCGCCCCACATACACCGGTACAAAAGGAATACAAGGAGCCGACCTGTAAGGAAGAAGGGTATTCTGTCATCGGCTGCACAGAATGCGACGAAATATATAGCGAGGAAACACTCCCCACAGTCGATTGCTATTTTGAAAATGGCGTTTGCGTATGGTGCGGAGCAGAAGAAAATAACTGAATAGCGGGTGCCACATTAAGGCACAAACATAAACCACAAAAAGTTCAAAATAACACGTGACGCTAACCGAATGAAATATAAGGTTGAAAAACTTCGTTTTTCTTCATTGGTGTGGTTTATTATCGCCGATTTTTCCTCTGCTGTACGCAAGTACGGCGACGATAAAAAATCGACGATTTCTGCTCTTAATCTGTCAACCCTTGGGGTTTTTCAGGGCATCTCATTAAGAATAAAAATCAGAATTTCGTCGTGAAATTCTGATTTTTTGTTTGTAATTTATGCAATAGTGCTTGATTCTGCGTATTCTTAATGAGCCAGCCCTATTTAGTTTGAAACCTACTATTAATTATTAATTTTTTGTTAATTTATCATACAAGCTATTGCTATATTATAATTTAGGTGGTAAAATCTCTGTGATTTGTGAACATTAGTTAAAAATCGTTCACATATAATTAACAAAAACAAAAAGGAAATAATTATGAAAATTTTAACGACGTTATTATCCTTGCTTGATTATCAAACGGAAACAATGCCCAAGGGCTACGGACCATTTCATTTGTTCTTCTTTTTCCTTGTTATTGGCATTACAATTTTCTTTTGCTTCAAGTTTAAGAATTGCTCTGACAAAGCATTTCGCAGGATAGTTTTAATCTGCTGGCTCATAATGGCAACCCTTGAAATTTACAAGCAGCTCGTATATAGCTATTCGGTTGAGCCGACTGTAATCGAATGGGATTATCAATGGTATGCCTTCCCGTATCAGCTTTGCTCAACACCGCTATATGTTTTACCGTTTGTGTTTATACTCAAGGATTCAAAATTCAGAGATGCATTCGTTGCATATATCGGCACTTTCTCGCTTTTTGCAGGCACGGCTGTGTTCTGCTACCCGGGTGATGTTTTCTCGCACGTTGTAGGCATAAGCATTCAAACAATGGTGCATCACGGCTTGCAAATCGTGCTTGGCGTTTTCTTCCTTGTATGGTCAAGAAAGAGAATAAACCGTTGGTTCTTCTTAAAATCAATTCCTGTTTTTGCATCACTTGTTACAATTGCAATGATAGCAAACGAGGCGTTTATGCTCCTTGGTATTGATGAAACCTTCAATATGTTCTATATTTCACCTCATTTTGATTGCACGCTTCCGCTTTTGTCATTAATTTACCCCAAGGTGCATTATATTTTCTTTGCCGCACTCTATATTTTAGGATTCACGCTTATCGCGTTTATCGTTTTCTTAATTGCAAGAGGATTTTCAAAGATTAAGAAAAGAAAGAAAGCCGTATGATTCGCTCAAATAAAGGGAAAATCATAGCCTCCGCAGTATTCTTATCGGTTCAATTCGCATTTTGGCTCGCGGTGATAATCACAGGAAATGAATTTTTTGCATCCGTTGCGCTCTCATGCGCATTTGCGCCGATTGCGTTTTCAAAAACAAAAGATTACTTGCTGATTCAGCTCGGCTTAGTGTTCACCGTAATTGCCGACGTGTTTTTGGTGCTTTGCGACCCGATAATACAGCTTCCCGCAATGCTTTCATTTTCGGTAACGCAAATTTGCTACTTTTTAAAGCTGTATTTTGAAACGAAAAGCAAAACAGAGAAGTATGTTCACATCTCGTTGCGTGCCGTTGCCACCGTTGCCGTAATTATAGCAGCAATAGTGGTTTTGAAGGAAAAAACGGACACTTTGAGTATAGTGTCAATGTTCTATTATGCAAATTTGATTGTAAATGCTGTCTTTGCATTTGTGCATTTTAGAAAATCGCCCGCCTTTGCTATCGGCTTATTGCTTTTCATCCTTTGCGATACCGCAGTCGGCTTTAAGGAGATGGCAAACGGCTACCTAAGCGGCGGAATAATCGACGTGGTAAATAACATCCTTGCAGGCGCAAACTGGGCTTGGATTTTCTATGTCCCGTCCCAAGCACTCATTTCATTCAGCTTGATTAAATTTAATAATGATAAGAAAAAATCCTCGACATAGTCGGGGATTTTTGCATTAATATATACGGCAAAATATACGCCAAAATTGTAGGGGCAACCATTGGTTGTCCGCTTGAAAATTGTGTGTTGGTGTTGGTTTTTGTGGCGGTCTGCAGCGTATGGATGAATAAGTGAGGACAGTGTTTTTACGCCGAACAATTCAAAACTTGACATACTATAGAGCGGATAAATATATGACGTTTGCGGAACTCGCGAGAAAAGCAAAAAAAGAAAACATAGTACGTGCTACTATTATTGCAGAATCGTATATAATTCCTCATAAAGAACTGAAACAATTCTTTGAAGAATTCGATGTTGGAAAAATAATAGGAAAAAAGAATGTTTAAATATTTGCGAGATATCAGATGTGACAACAACTTATTTAATTCCATTCGACAGAAAAGAAGATAATACCATTGTTTTTGAAGAAACTAAAGTTGCAAATGATCTTCAAGTATCATTTGCTGAAGAATTAATAAAAGCAATAAAAGAAAATTTGAGTTGAGAATGCTTGAATAGTATAAGAGGTGGGTCTAAATTGCAGTCACTGAGTGAATTTATACCCACCTCGATTACTTAAAATTGGGAAACCCACCTTGCTAAATCAATAATATGTTACATCTGTGACTTTGTAAGAAACTGGTCGTGTAGTGGAACTCATACCCATGGCAGAAAAATTCCAAGTTTCTCCTGCACCTAAATTTAATTGATTGTCAATTGCCGTGCCTACGACATTACCTGCACTATCGTATAAAGAAATCGTAATCTGCACGTAATCTAATGTACTTGACGAGTTATTAGTAATTTTCCCCGTCACTGTTGCAGTATAAGTTCCAAACAATTCTTCGACTTGCATAGAAGATGGATTTAGAACAACATCTACCTTATTGCCTTCACAACTAGGTAATAGAACCCCAACCATAATACCAATAAGCATTATAATTGATATCACAGAAATGATAGCAACGGCAGTTTTGTTATTATTAGATTTCCGTTCCGTATATGATTGTGTATATGTAGTATTGGGTGTTGCTTCAAATTCACCTGTCGAGGTATTGGAGTGTTGAACAACATTTGAAAAAGTGTTGCGTGCTATCGTGTCTAAAGATTCAATATGATAAACCGCATTTAAGCTTAGATTGTTCAAGTTTTTTATGCCTAGATCCACGATGCGCATATTTTTGTCCATCGACATACCAAACACTTCGGTATATAATTTCCCTTGACATTTTTCGCACATACAAGTGAAATTGCAGTTTACCCCTTTTTTAACATCTAATAACCAATTTGGTGATTCGCCACAAAAAGGACATTTAGGTAATTCTTCGTCTATGGTTTTTTGAGGTTGAAACTCAAAAAACCAATTATAGCGTCTATAAGACATTTTGTTTCCTCCTACAGAAAAATAAAAAAGTGCGCCAACCGAAGACAACGCACCGAAAATCGCAAACCCCGATTGCTGCGAAACAAACCTTAACAGAATGGGGATATAAATCTTGCCAACCCTACCAAAGTGGAATTTGCGTTTTTACCAAATTCACAAAGATAAGGTTGACGAAAAAAGGGTATAGTATTCCCGTAAAAGAAAATACCCCTAATTCTGATATTAAGTTTGTTTCGCAATAAAAATTATAACACAATCAAGCAAGAAAGTCAATGGTAACATATGAAAAATAAGACAAGGAGAGGGAGCAAATTGCCGTTAGTCTGACAATTCGCCCCTTCTTCAAAAGTTTTTAAGTAAGATGAGTAACTTGTGTATTTGTTAGTGCAAAAAGAATGATTTGTATTTTTCCCAAATAGATAATACATCTTCTAGAAAAGCTTTCGCAGGAACTCTTATCGTTATGTCAGAAATGTCTCCAATTTCTAATATCGTAGGCTCTAAAGAAAAAGGTTCTTCTATAAACATAAAACGATATTCTTGTTGCCACCAAAAATCAGCAGTTTTATTAAATGCACCTAAAATTTTGGTTGTTTCATCATCGTCATAATAATCTACAAATTTATGGTTTGCTGCAATAATTTTGGTTTTTCTTTTATCCAATGCTAATTTAATTCTTTCAAAAAATTCAATTGTGTCTGTGATTATGATTGCTTCATTTGCTTCAAAAGCATATAGTTTTTCGCTTGGCGCAAATACCGTGTGGGTTTCTTTGTCGTACATAAAAGCATAAAAACATAGCAATTTTATGTATTTCAAAGTTTCTGATAGCAAATACACATTTCCAACTAAATTATCCGTGATTTCTTTTCCCCAGTTTAAGTTAAATTTATGTAAATCGTTTATGTTGACACTTGCAACTGCTCCCTCACGATAATCGTTAATTGCTGTATTTCTTTCACCAGCGGTTTTATTTATAACACTTTCTATTCCGCGATAGTATTCTAAAGAGTTAAGATACATTTTGCCTTTTACAAAATCATCGCCATAATTAGTGAACTTAATTAAACGGAAGTCAAGATTCATATTTTCTCCTTTAATTTAAACTTATTGAATAGATAAATTAAGCGGTCTACAATATATATCATAGACCGCTTGTGGCACCCCCAACGGGAATCGAACCCATAACTAACCCTTAGAAGGGGTTTATTATATCCATTTAACTATGGAGGCGTGCTATTTAATTGTGATTTTTTGCTTGGGTGTACAAAGGGTGTACAAAACCTTTTTTCGCACCCCTTGACACCAAAATTTGTGTAATGTTTAAATCTATCCTCATAAGGTTTAAGTCTATCTTATGGGATAGACCTATTACTTAGGAGGGGTTTATTATATCCATTTAACTATGCAGGCGTAGCCAAGCGAGCTTGGCGTTATTTATTGATTGTATTCCTCTAAAAGCGAGCGTCTGAAGAAGTCGCGGTTGTCCTTGGAGTGGCGCTTTAGCGTGTCCGTCGAGTGAATAATGGTGTAGTAATCATTGTTTGACACAACGTAATGCTCAAGTAAGCGCACGTCAACCATATTAAAGGTTGCCATAAGGTCAGACGTTGTTTCAATGTCCTCCATTGACGGATACGCATTTCCGTCGGGGTGGTTATGCGCCAAAATAATCATTGAAGCATTGTATTTTACAACTAAATCAAGCACCTTTCGCGGTGAAATCTGCGCTGAATTTACGCTGCCCTCGTGCAATTTAACGATGTCAAGCATTTCATACTTATTGTTGAGCAAGAGCAGATAAATAATTTCATTCTTTTCGCCGATATACTTGTCAAGAAAGAAATCGCCAACCTTTTCAGCGGTGTCGAAAATATAGTTTGACGAATATTTATCGGTCGCGTAAGCGCGTGCAATAGCAGGGATAAGCTTGATAAGCGTCGCACTGTTTTCCTTGATGCCGTCAATTTTGATAAGGTCGTTGAAATCCGCATCGAAAACACCCTTAAGTGTTCCGAAATTTTTAAGCAAATCGTGCGCTATTTCATTTGTATCTCTGCGCGGAATAGAGTAGAAAAGGAGCAACTCCAAAATGTTGTGCATCTCAAAATTGTCAATGCCTTGCTCTAAAAAGCGCGCCTTCAAGCGTGATCTGTGTCCCTCGTGAACATTGTCCTTCATTTGTTAACTAAATCCTTTTTGTTGGTTTGTGTAACTATATAGTGGGGTCTGCCCTTAACCTCGTCATAAACCTTTGCAATATACTGTCCGACAATGCCCAAGGAGATGAGCAAAAGCGTAGCAGCTGCCAAAATAGTATAGAGAATAAGAGATGAGGTAATTCCCGTGCTTCCCATTGAAAAGCCCCAGTTTATCCAGTGATAAATGAGGTAGATAAGGGGAGCGAAGGATGCAAGGGCTGTGAAAGTACCGAAATAAAACGGAATTTTAAGCGGCTTGCTTGAAAAGCCGATAATTCCGTCCAAGGAATACTTAAACAGCTTTTTGAAGCTCCATTTGCTCTTTCCCGCGACTCTTTCAACGTTTTCAAACGGCAGCCAATAGGTCTTGAAGCCAATCCAACCGAAAATCCCCTTGGAAAATCGTGTTTTTTCACACATTGCAACGATAGCGTCCACCATTTCGCGCTTCATCAAGCGGAAATCACGTGCGCCGCTGACGATTTTAACGTCCGTTGTGTGATTAAATATTCTGTAAAACCAATTGGCGAAAAAAGAACGGATTTTAGATTCTCCCGTGCGTGTGACACGGCGTGTAGCAACACTATCGTATTCACCGCTTTCCAAAATCTTAACCATTTTTGGCAAAAGCGACGGTGGGTCCTGCATATCGGCATCTATAACCGCAACGTAGTCTCCCGTGGCGTTACAAAAGCCCGCGTACATTGCCGCCTCCTTGCCAAAATTCTTTGAAAAGGAGATATATGTAACGCGTGCATCGCTCTTTGAAAAGCCCTTGATAGTATCAAGCGTTTTATCGTGCGAGCCGTCGTCTATAAATAAATATTCAAATTCGTAGTCAGACATCTTTTGGCTGACACTTGTAAGTTCCCCGTATAAGGCAGAAAGAGAGTCCTCTTCGTTATAGCAGGGAACAATCAGAGAAATTTTCATTTTAATCTCCTAATCAAGTATATGACATAACAAAAACATTTTAACATATAAAAACCGTATTGTCAACTTATTTTAACAATATATCTAATATTATAAAAGCTTCTATTGACAAAAAAATTAAAATATGTTAAACTAATTTCGTATGAAATCGAAAGGGCGGATTTATAATGTTTAAAATTAAAATCGCTGATACTATTTTCAAGATTAACAATCTTTATCCTTATGTTGAACGCCTTTGCAAGGATTATATCTACGAGGGTGACGATTTTGACTATGAGATTGTCTCAACTGAGGAGCTTATAGATGAAGAACAAAAGAAAATGCCGAGTGGAGAAAGCTGGACTCGCTCATATATGGAGAATATCACTGTATATAGGGCAATTGCAATGAAGCTGCTTGAGCGCGATGCGTTTGTTATGCACGCGGCGGTTATTGCCGTTGGAGATAAGGCGTATGCGTTTACAGCAAAGAGCGGAACGGGAAAAAGCACACACATTTGCTTGTGGAGAAAGCTCCTTGGCGAGCAGGTGTATGTTGTAAACGGAGATAAGCCTGCTTTACGTTACATAGACGGCAAGTTGTATGCCTACGGTACTCCATGGTGCGGCAAGGAAATGTGGAACACAAACACAAGGGTTGAGCTTGGGGGAATATGCTTCTTGCATAGAGGGCTTGAAAATAAAATTTACCCATTTACACCGGGGGAGGCGTCCTCGCTTATTCTAAAGCAGGTTTTCTTACCTAAGGATGCGTTTGGCGTTATAAAGACCTTTGATATGATTGATAAAATGTTAAATATTACAAAGCTTTGGAAGCTCGAATGCAATATTTCGCTTGAAGCGGCAGAGGTAGCTTACAATGCAATGGTTGGAGGTAAATATGAAAATTAGAAATGGATTTGTATTAAGAGATGTTGGCGGAAAAACTTACGTTGTTGCTGTTGGTGAGCTTTCAAAGAGCTTTTCGTGTATGATTACTCTTAACGAAACAGGCAAGCTTATTTGGCAAACACTTGAAAACGGTGCGACAAAGGAAGATGTTGTAAATAAGCTCCTTTCCGTTTATGAGGATGCAGACAGAGAGGTTGTTGAAAAGGACGTAGCGCTCTTTATCGAACGCCTCGAAAAGGATAACATCATTGAATAACAGAGTTGAATTAAATGACCTTTGGCCGATAATTGACGAGGTTATTTCAAGCGGCGGAGAATTTCAGTTTAAGCCAAACGGCATCAGTATGCTTCCGCTTATTCGTCCGGGCGTTGACACCGTTACGCTTGTTTCTCCGGGCGAGATAAAGAAAACGGATATTGTACTATATAGACGCGATAACGGCAAATTTGTGCTTCACCGCGTTATGTACGTGAGAAAAAAAGATTTTATCATGCGTGGCGACAACCAAAAGTATTTGGAGGTCGGGGTTAGACGTGATCAAATCCTTGCATCAGTTAAGGGTATCGTTAAGGACGGCTCTTGTGTTGATTTTTCGTCCGAAGAATATAAAAAATACGTTAAATCGCTCTATCGTCATATACTGAAATATCGCATCCGCGCATTTTTAGCGGGAATAAAGCACAAAATTTTTAAATAACAAAAAGGACTGAAACCGTTGTTTCAGTCCTTTTATTTTTAAGCGTCCTTGCTTACCGCATCGTCGATTTTGTTTCTCACCTTTACAAAATAAAGGAAAGCAAGATTTATAATAACCATAAGGTAGAGTGCAAAATTAACGATTGAGAGAACGAGTGCTGCTTCGCCAAACATTTCGTCTGGGTTTATAAGCGCTGTAATAAATATGCCTGTAACCTGCGGAAGCATAAGTGTGATTGAGAGGAGCAGGTTAAGAAGCGTTACTGTTTTGAAGAACATTGTTCCAAACATCACGATAAGCGTTACCGTCAAAATTATCGGAAGCACCCACTCGTATGCGATAAGCGCATCGGAGTTTCTGCCGCTTGCAAAATAATGCACAAGTGAGGCAATCATCAAAATAATGTTAATAGAGAAAACACCTATTCTGAATTTCGATAAGAATTTCTTTGCCGAGCCCGAAAGAGAAGCGCAAGCAATAACGTAACCGTAGAAGAACGTCAAAATCGGATAGTGGCACCAAAAGCCCGTGTGAGCGAGAAGTGCGTTAATGATTACTAAAATAACCGAAAGATTGGCAATGAC
Organism: Clostridia bacterium; assembly: GCA_045591865.1. Taxonomy (GTDB): domain Bacteria; phylum Bacillota; class Clostridia; order UMGS1883; family UMGS1883; genus UMGS1883. The sequence goes on along the minus strand of JAZNTQ010000099.1, from coordinate 2,845 downwards.
AATGAAAAGAAAGTCCTGCCAGGTGAGGTTAACCTCTCCAAAGCGAAGCGGACGCTTCGGATTTTTTTCAATAGGTGAAATTTGCATATATATTTTCGATAATATGTATTATCTGTACCTCCTAAAAATAGTCAAGTGTCTAAAATCTTGCTAAGAATATAATATCAAAAAACGCGAATAAAGTCAATATTAATTTGATTTTTTGTTTTGGTAAATCAAAAAATTCACCTCAACCGTTGTTTCAAGCAAATCAACGCTTTTTAGCTTTTCCTTGTCCGCTTGGCTTGTACGGTGGTAGTAGGGAGTCATAGTAAAAAGTGCCTCAATAACCTCGCTTCCCTCAATCACCGTCTTGTATTTTAAGTTTTTGATTTCGTTAAGGGAAAATGAGTCAAATTCCAAAAACTTTTCCTCGTTTTGATATACGCTATCGTACAAAACGGATTTCAAGCCGTCTAAGTGGTTAATTCCAGCCGAAGCAACCACTAAATAGCCGCCATTTTTGAGAATTCTTGAAAATTCCTCACTTGCAACGGGTGCAAACAAGCTGACAACTATATCGCAATAGTTGTCTTGAAGCGGTAAATCGAAAATGTTTGCAACCGAGAAAAACGCATTGTCAAGCCCCTTTGCGCGTGCTGTCTTTGCGCCATGCTCACAACCGAATTTTGACATATCAAAACCCAAAACAGTTGACCCTGTGTTTGTTTTTGCTATTCCCAAGGAGTAGTACCCCTCGCCACATCCCGCATCAACGACGGTTTTTCCGCCGAGCGATAAAACAAGCTCCGTTAGTGTATCCTTGATTTTTTCGTAAGCGCCGCATTCAAAAAAGCTTGTACGTGCGCGTATCATTTCCTTGGAATCTCCTGCCTTGGCATTATTTTTCTTGCCGGGGTTTAGTAGATTTATGTAGCCGCTTTTGGCGTAGTCAAACGAGTGATTGCTTTCGCACCTTAAGGCATTACCCTCGCGCGTTAGCTCCTTTTTACAAATCGGACATAAAAACATTCAATTATATCCTCCAACTGTTGAAATTTTAAAGTAAATATATTATACTATAATAAAGCACATTTTTCAAGAGAGGAGCAAAAATATGATAAAAACAGGTGAGCTTTACAGGGTCAAGATAGATGACGTGAATATTTTCGGAAACGGTATTTGCCGTATTGACGATTTTGTCGTTTTTGTCAAAAATGCTCTGACGGGTGAGGAATGTGAGATTGAAATTGATGATGTGTCAAAAAAATTCGGCTATGCGACTGTAAAAAAGCATTTTTCCGCGTCGCCATCAAGGCAAAATCCAAGCTGTGACTGCTACGAAATGTGCGGCGGATGCGCGTTTTTGCACACAAATATTGAAAATGAGAACGAAATAAAGGAAAACTACGTCAAGTCAATTTTCAGAAAGAACAAAATTGATATTGAGGTTGCAAAAATTGAAGCACCGTGTGCGGAAAAATACAGAAACAAGGTTGTTTTCTACTATAAAAACGGAGAATACGGCTATATGGCAAGCGGCACAAACAAGCTTGTCCCCCATATTAGTTGCCACCTAAACGATGATGTTTTCGATAAAATCGCCGCGCTTACAGGGGAGTGCTTGCCAAAAAATTCACTCAGGGCTTTGTATATAAGGAAAAGCTCGCAAGAAAACGGCGAGATGATGGTTTGCCCAATACTTTTTGATAAGGTAGATTTAACGGGCTACGTTGGCAAGCTGATAGCGGAATTTCCAAGTGTTAGAACGGTATTATATTCGGTATATAACGAGCGCGATTTTGCGCTTGAAAAGGTAAAATTCAAAGCATTATACGGTTATGGCTATATTTACGACGAGCTGCTCGGCTTGAAATTTAGAATTTCGCCAAGCTCATTTTACCAGGTTAACCACGCGTGTGCCGAAAAGTTATACGAAAAAGCAATCCGGCTTGCTTGCCTAAGCGCCAATGACAAATGTGCCGACCTTTTTTGCGGCACAGGAACAATAGGCATAATTGCCGCCTGCAAAACAGGCGCGAGCGTTTACGGCGTGGAAATAAACGAGGAAGCCGTGAAGGATGCAAAATTCAATGCAAAACTAAACGGAGTAAAAAGCATCAGCTTTGAAGCAACGGATGCAAAAAACTTTGACGAGGCGGTTGACGTTGCAATAATCGACCCACCGCGCAAGGGCTGCTCAACCTTTATGATTGATACGCTCCTTCGCCTAAAGCCAAAGCGCATAGTTTACGTTTCCTGTAACGCCGACACACTCGCACGCGATATAAAATCATTACTTGGCGAGTATCATATTGCTTCGCCTTTGTTTCCATTTAACATGTTTCCAAAGACCTCTCACGTTGAGAGTGTCGTTTGTCTGACGAGAAAATAACCACAAAACCCGTAGGGGCTGGCGCCCACGACAGCCCGTAATGCGCATTTTAGGCTTCTCGGGACGTCGAAGGCGCCGTCCCCTACGAAAATCGGTGTTCAAAATTAAAAAATGTCTCATTTTTGAGTTGGGGTAAATGTGAGTTTCGAGCAAAACTCGAAAGTGCATTTTACAACAGTTTAGTATAACATATCGAAAGGAGTTGCCTTATGTACTATAAGATTATCGAACTATCCCCGAAAACACCAAGTATATCCTATGATGAAACCAAAGACCTTATTTGGCATTTTCTTTATGCGTTAGAATGTAACGGACAAATATTAAAAAATTACAAGGTTATTCAAAATATAAATTTCATGCTTTATGTGACAACGCCAAAGAAAGATTCTTTAAGCGAGTGTCATGATAGCGTTTATGTAAAAAACGATAGAGAAAAAATTGGCGAGTATTTTAACATACAAATAAAAGATT
>JAZNTQ010000098.1:0-26098 GCA_045591865.1 Clostridia bacterium | reverse complement strand
AGCGCTGCCTGTGGCAGATGAAGCGATGGCGCAGGGTTGTGCAGCGGTCGATAGATGACAAGGGATTTATCCCCGAAGGCAGATATCGGGCACCGCAAACGGGTAGGGGGGAATCGCAACCCCCACGTTTTTGGTCCTTTTGATACCAAAAGGACATAGACCTCATTTTCAACGAGAATTTCTGCTTGAGAAAAATCTCACATATCCCAAGCTGGGATAATTTTCCCTGGACGAAATGGTATAATAAAAATATCCCGATTTGGGATTATAGGCTCTTTGTTGCCAAACAGAATCATACATAAGAGGGAAGAGAGTGAATTACTCTCTTTTTTCTTTTTCCGCAAAAATCATTACAAATTTTCCCCGAAAACACAAAAAAACACTATGAAAACGCATGATTTTATGGTACAATATATTCTGTTAAAATGGATAATTATGAAAGGAAGGTTTATATTGTGAACTTTTTCCAGAAAGATATAGAAACTATGCCCAGACGCGAGCTTGAGGCACTTCAGCTTGAGCGCCTTAAAAATATCGTGGCATACTGCTACAACAACACAAAATTCTACCACGACAAGCTCGATAAATCAGGTGTGGGTGACGGAAGCAAAATAAAGGTCCTTTCCGATATCGAATACATACCCTTCACCGAAAAGAGCGAATTTCGTGACAACTATCCCTTCGGTATGGTGGCAGTTCCGCACAAAGATATCGTGCGCGTGCACGCATCGAGCGGTACTACAGGAAAGCCCACCGTTGGAGTATATACCAAGCAGGATATTGATATCTGGAGCGACTGCGTAGCACGTGTATGTGCAGCAGGCGGTGTAACGGATGAGGATATTATTCAGATTTCCTTTGGTTACGGTCTTTTCACTGGTGCGCTTGGTCTTCATTACGGACTTGAAAAGCTTGGAGCTATGGTTATTCCGATGTCCTCGGGCAACACCGAAAAGCAGCTTATGATGATGCGTGACCTTGGTGTAACTGGTCTTGTTGCAACTCCCTCATATGCTCTTTACTTGAGCGAAGCAGTAAAAGAGGGCGAATATCCTCTTGATGCTTATAAGCTCAAGCTTGGAATACTTGGCAGTGAGCCTTGCACACCTGAAATGCGCGAAACAATCGAGAAGAACCTTGGCATATATGTTTCAGATAACTACGGTATGACAGAGCTTGGCGGCCCCGGCGTAAGCGGTGACTGTTTCGAGCGTGACGGTATGCACTTTGCCGAAGACCATTTCCTCCCCGAAATTGTAGATCCCGATACGGGCAAGCGGTTAGATTCAGGTGCTACCGGTGAGCTTATCGTAACAACTCTTACAAAGCAGGGTATGCCCGTTCTCCGTTATAGAACGCGTGATATTACCACTCTTGATTACGAGCCTTGTAAGTGCGGCAGAACGCACGTGAGAATGAGTAAGACCAAGGGTAGAACAGACGATATGCTTATAATCAAGGGCGTAAACGTATTCCCGACACAGATTGAAAGTGTCCTTATCAATATCGACAAAATCGGTCCTCACTATCAGCTTGTTGTACGCCGTGAGGATAAGTTCAAGGATACCCTTGAAATCAAGGTAGAGCTTCTTGATGCAAGCGTACTTGAAAACTACGGTGAGCTTGAAAAGCTTATCCGTCTTATTCAGGAAAGAATAAAGAGCGTGCTTGGCCTTCAGGCAAAGATTACACTTGTTCCTCCGAAAACTCTCGAGCGTTTTCAGGGCAAGGCAAAGAGAATCCTTGATTTAAGAAATCAGTAATAACCCGAAAGGAAGATATATAAAATGAAAGAATTGCTAATCGGTAATGCCGCAGTTGCACGCGGTCTTTACGAGGCAGGATGTAATGTAATCTCATCCTACCCCGGAACTCCCAGTACAGAAATCACAGAATTTGCAGCAAAGTATGATGAAATCTACTGCGAATGGGCACCCAATGAAAAGGTAGCTTGCGAGGTATCTTTCGGTGCATCACTTCAGGGAGTAAGAACTGCCTGCGCGATGAAGCACGTTGGTCTCAATGTTGCTGCAGACCCTCTTTTTACCCTCTCGTATACAGGTGTTAACGGCGGTATGGTAATCTGCGTTGCGGACGACCCCGGAATGCATTCCTCACAGAATGAGCAGGATTCCCGCCACTACGCAATCGGTGCAAAAGTTCCTATGCTTGAGCCTGCAGATTCACAGGAATCATATGAGTTTGCGAAGAAGGCATTTGAGCTTTCAGAAAAATATGATACCCCCGTTCTCTTCAGAATGTGCACAAGAATTGCTCATTCACAGAGCATCGTTGAAACAGGCGAGAGAACAGAAGTAGGCGTAAAACCCTACGAGAAAAACCCTGCTAAATACATAATGATGCCCGGTAACGCGAAAAAGCGTCACCCCTTCGTTGAAGAAAGAACTGCTCTTCTTACAGAGCTTGCGGAAGATTGCGAATTTAACCGCATAGAATATACTGATTCCAAAATCGGCGTTATCACATCAGGTGCAAGCTATCAGTACGTAAAAGAAGCTCTTGGCGACAGCGTAAGCGTTTACAAGCTCGGTCTTGTGCATCCGCTTCCCGTTAAGACAATAAAGGAATTTGCTTCCAAGATGGATAAGGTATATGTAATTGAAGAGCTTGACCCGATTATAGAGTCACACTGCAAAAATATCGGTGTAGACGTAGTAGGCAAGGAGCTTTTCAGTCTTATCGGAGAATTTTCACAGAAGACAATTGCCGAGGCTATGGAAAAAGAAGCTAAAAAGGTTTACGACCTTGCGATGGAAATTCCTATGCGTCCCCCGATGATGTGCGCAGGCTGTCCTCACCGTGGTATGTACTATGTTCTTGCGAAGAACAAGGTAAATGTACTTGGCGACATCGGTTGCTATACACTCGGCGCAATGCCTCCGCTTACTGCACTTGATTCTACACTCTGTATGGGTGCATCAGTTTCAGGTCTTCACGGATTTAACAAGGCAGGCGGAAGTGACAGTGAGAAAAAGAGTGTATGCGTAATCGGTGACTCAACCTTTATGCACAGCGGTGTAACTGGTCTTATAAATATCGCGTATAACGGATCAAATTCAACCGTTATCATCCTTGATAACTCTATCACAGGTATGACAGGCCATCAGCAGAATCCCACAACAGGCTACAACATCAAGGGAGACCCTGCATCAAAGATTGACCTTGAAACACTCTGCAGAAGCGTCGGAATAAAACGCGTAAGTGTTGTTGACCCCTATGACCTCAAGGAGTGCGAGAGAGTGCTTAAGGAAGAGCTCAATGCAGATGAGCCTTCAGTTATCATTTCAAGACGTCCCTGCGTGCTTCTCAAGTATGTTAAACCCAAAAAGCCTCTCACAGTTAATAAAGATAAGTGCAAGAGCTGTAAAAAGTGTATGTCATTTGGCTGTCCTGCAATCAGTATGCACGACGGCAAGGCAGAAATTGATAAAACTCTTTGCGTAGGCTGTGGCGTATGCAGCGGCCTTTGCCCCTTCGGAGCAATTGAAAGCGAGGTGCAGGAGTAATGGAAACAAAAAATATTATGATTGTCGGCGTAGGCGGACAGGGCTCGCTCCTTGCAAGTAAGCTTTTAGGAAGACTCCTCGTTGACGAAGGCTACGACGTAAAGGTTTCAGAAGTTCACGGTATGAGTCAGCGCGGGGGAAGCGTTGTTACATATGTGCGCTACGGTGAAAAGGTTTATTCCCCCATCATTGAAGAGGGTGAGGCAGACTTTATCGTTTCATTTGAAAAGATTGAGGCTGCAAGATGGCTCTCCTGCCTTAAGAAGGATGGAAAAATAATCGTAAACACACAGCAGATTGACCCCATGCCCGTAATTATCGGCGCAGCACAGTATCCCTCTGATGTACTTGATAAAATCACCGAAAAGGGCGCATTTGTAGATGCCCTTGATGCTCTTTCACTTGCGGAAGAGGCAGGCAGCTCCAAGGCAGTAAATATCGTCCTTATGGCGCGCCTTGCAAAATATTTTGACATAAGCTATGATAAATGGATTAAGGCAATTGAAAAAACGGTTGCTCCCAAGTTTATAGACCTCAATAAAAAAGCCTTTGAGCTTGGCTACAACCACTAATATATAAGGAGTGGTAAAAATGGAAAATTACTATCAGAAAGAAATCGAAACTGCCTCACACGAGCAAATTCGCCAGTGGCAGAGCGAAAGACTCGTTAAAACTGTAAAACACGTTTACGAGAATAATAAGTATTACAGAAAGCTTATGAAAGAAAAGGGAGTTACTCCTGACGATATCAAGAGTGTAGATGACCTTCATAAGCTTCCCTTTCTCACTAAAGATGACCTTCGCGAGGCATATCCCTACGGACTTATGTCAAAGCCTCTTTCGGAGTGTGTGCGTATTCAGTCCACAAGCGGTACAACGGGTAAGAGAGTTGTTGCGTTCTATACGCAAAACGATATCGACCTCTGGGAAGACTGCTGCGCGCGAGCAATCGTTGCGGCAGGCGGAACAAAGGATGATGTGTGTCAGGTTTGCTACGGCTACGGGCTCTTCACAGGCGGCCCCGGTCTTAACGGCGGCTCTCACAAGGTAGGATGTCTCACACTTCCTATGTCTTCAGGTAATACCGAGCGCCAACTTCAGTTTATGTGCGACCTTGAATCCACAATCATCTGTTGTACACCCTCATATGCGCAGTACCTTGCAGAAAGCATAGAAGAGAACGGAATTCGTGACAGGATAAAGCTCAAGGCAGGTATCTTCGGTGCAGAAGCGTGGACACAGGAAATGCGTCGTGATATTGAAGAGAGACTCGGCATCAAGGCATATGATATTTACGGACTTACTGAAATATGCGGCCCCGGTGTTGCATTTGAGTGTAGTGAGCAGTCAGGTATGCACATAAATGAAGACCACTTCATAGCAGAAATTATCGACCCCAAGACGGGCGAGGTTCTTCCCGAGGGCGAAAAGGGTGAGCTTGTATTCACCTGCATCACAAAGGAAGCTTTCCCGATGATTCGCTACCGCACAAAGGATATCTGCGTTCTTTCGCGAAAGAAATGTTCCTGCGGAAGAACACACGTTAAAATGGCAAAGCCCATGGGCAGAAGCGACGATATGCTTATCGTAAAGGGTGTAAATGTATTCCCGTCACAGATTGAGGAAGTGCTTCTTAAAAAGGGTCTCACAAGCAATTACCAGATTATCGTTGACCGTGAGAAGACGAGCGATACTATCGAGGTAAGAGTTGAGATGACTCCCGAGCTTTTCTCCGATAAGATTAACGAGCTTTCAAAATTTGAGAAAGAGGTTAATGAGGCTCTTAAATCTATGATAGGTATTTATGCAAATGTACGTATTGTAGAGCCAAAATCAATCGTGAGAAGCGAGGGTAAGGCGGTAAGAGTAATCGACAAGAGGAATCTTTATAATAATTAAAGGAGTGGGGAAAATGACAATTAATCAGTTATCAATTTTCGTTGAAAACAAGGCAGGTACAGTAGCCGAGATTACAAAAAGCATCGCAGATGCAGGCGTAAGCATCCGTGCACTCAGCGTAGCCGATACCCAGGAATTCGGAATTTTGCGTCTTATTGTAAGTGATGTTGAAAAGGCAAAGGAAGCCCTTGGTAAAAACGATTGTGTCGTTTCGATAACAAAGGTTATCGGCGTGGAAATCCCCGACGTCGCAGGAGGTCTTTCAGAGGTCCTTCAGCTTATGAGCAAGAACAATATCAATGTTGAGTACCTTTATGCCTTTATCACAATTTCAGGCAAGCACGCGTATGTTGTGCTTCGTGTTGAGGATAATGAGAAGGCAAGCAAGATCTTGAGCGAAAACGGTGTAAAGCTTGTAAGTCAGAGCGATATCGACACACTTTAATAGATAAAACGGTGAAGAAGCCCAAAGCAATCCGCTTTGGGCTTCTTTTTGTCGTTTTTTACTGTCGTATTATGTAATAATTTAGGTTTCAATAATCAAGTTATTATAATTTTTTTATGTTAACCTAGGGTTACATAAAAAATTAGGAGCTTTTAATGTTATTTTCAAGTTTTTAACAACAAAAACACCGAAAACAAGGTTATTAACAAGAGTTATTAACAGTTTTAACAACTTTTAACAATAATTTTTTCGAAACTAGTGGAAAAACGAAATGGCGTATTTATGGCGCAAAATAGGTTTACATAAAAAAACCTACATATTCAAAAATAGCTTGACAAAGGATGCGAAAAAGAGAAAATGTCGCAGTATTGTATTTTAATGGAAGTTATGTCGCAAAGGACGCCTTTTTAAGAGCAGAAGACATTAAAAAACAAAAACGTACTTTTCTTTTACTTGACAAGCTTTTTTTGTAGGTATAGAATAAATATATACTATCTTAAAAGATACACAGAGGAAAAATTATGAAAATTCTTGTCACGGGCGGTGCCGGTTACATAGGAAGCCATACCTGCGTTGAGCTTCTTCTTGCGGGGCATGAAGTCGTTGTGGTCGACAACCTTTCCAACTCAAGCGAAAAATCAATAGAAGCAGTCAGGCGCATCACAGGGAAGGATTTCTCCTTCTATAAGTGTGATATACTTGATTATGATGCCTTAACCAGAGTTTTTGATGAAAACCGCTTTGACGCAGTCATCCACTTTGCAGGACTTAAAGCAGTCGGCGAATCGTGTGAAAAGCCTATTGAATATTATCACAATAATATGACAGGTACATTCATTCTTCTGAGGACTATGCGTGAGCACTGTGTTAAAAATATCGTGTTTTCTTCTTCGGCAACGGTTTACGGTGTGCCCGAAACTGTTCCTATAAAGGAAGATGCGCCCCTCTCGGCGATAAATCCTTATGGCGCAACAAAGCTGATGCTTGAGAGAGTTTTAAGCGATGTGTGCCTTGCCGACGAAAATATGAGCGTGGTGCTTCTGCGCTACTTCAATCCTATTGGTGCACATAAAAGCGGTATGATAGGTGAAGACCCAAATGGTATACCAAACAACCTCGTTCCCTATATCTCGCAGGTGGCAGCAGGAAGACTTCCCCACGTGAATGTGTACGGAAATAATTATCCCACTCCCGATGGTACTGGTGTGCGTGACTATATTCACGTTACCGACCTTGCAATAGGCCATCTTAAAGCAGTGGAGAGAAAAGCGAATGTAAAAGGTGTTCATATATATAATCTCGGTACAGGTCAGGGATACAGCGTTCTTGAGGTTATAAAAGCGTTTTCGGAGGCATCGGGAAAGGAAATCCCCTACGAGATTGCGCCCAACCGTGCAGGCGACACCGCAATCTGCTATGCGGATGTGACAAAGGCAAAGGAAGAACTATCTTGGGTAGCCGAGAGAGGCATAGAGGAAATGTGCCGCGATGCGTGGAACTGGCAGAGTAAAAATCCCGACGGATTTAAATAAATTGATAAGGAGAAAGAGAATGACAAAAATAAGATTCGATTATACCAAGGCAGAAAAATTTATATCAAATGAAGAGATTGGAGCACTTGCTCCTGCAATCAGCGCGGCACATGAGATGCTCCACAATGGCACAGGCCGCGGAAACGACTTCCTCGGCTGGGTAGATCTTCCCGAAACTTATGATAAGGAAGAGTATGCACGCATCAAAAAGGCGGCAGAAAAAATTAAAAGCAACTCAAAAGCGCTTATCGTTATCGGCATCGGCGGAAGCTATCTCGGTGCGAGAATGGCTATTGAGATGGTGCACCACAATTTCTTTAACCTTAAAAATCAGAAAGAAGACGGAGTACAGATTTTCTTTGCAGGAAATTCAATAAGCTCAACATATCTTTGCGACCTTATTGAAACTGTAAAGGACATTGATTTCTCCGTAAATATCATTTCAAAAAGCGGTACAACTACAGAGCCTGCGATTGCTTTCCGTGTTTTCCGCGAGCTTCTCATTGAAAAGTATGGAAAAGAGGGCGCAAAAGAAAGAATTTATGCCACAACCGATAAGGAAAAGGGTGCGCTTAAAAATCTTGCAGACGAGGAAGGCTACGAAACCTTTGTTGTGCCCGACGATGTCGGAGGACGCTACAGCGTGCTTACTGCAGTAGGACTTCTTCCCATCGCGGCAAGCGGTGCGGATATTGACGCTCTCATGAAGGGCGCCTACGATGCGATGCAGGAGTATAAGAACCCGAATATCGAGGAAAACGACTGCTATAAGTATGTTGCCGCAAGAAATGCTCTTTACCGCAAGGGTAAGACGATTGAAATTATGGTAAACTATGAGCCTCAGGTTCATTATTTTGCAGAGTGGTGGAAGCAGCTCTTCGGCGAAAGCGAAGGCAAGGAAAACAAGGGCATTTTCCCTGCAGCGGTTGATTTTTCATCAGACCTTCATTCTATGGGACAGTATATTCAGGAGGGTCTGCGCACTATGTTTGAAACTGTGCTCTTCTTTGATAACGCCCGTAAGGATATAGTAATCAAGGAAGACAGCGATAATGTTGATGGACTCAACTTCCTTGCAGGCAAAAACCTCAGCTTTGTGAATGAGCAGGCATTCAATGGAACGCTTCTCGCTCATACAGACGGCGATGTTCCCAATCTTATTCTTCGTGCAGAAAAGCTCGACGAGTACTGCCTGGGAAATCTTATCTATTTCTTTGAAAAGGCTTGTGGCATCAGCGGTTATGTACTGGGTGTAAATCCCTTTGACCAGCCCGGTGTTGAAGCTTATAAAAAGAATATGTTTGCACTTCTCGGTAAGCCCGGCTTTGAAAAACAGCAGGAAGAACTCTTAAAAAGACTTTAATCCGAATAATTAAAAGCCTCCGTGGGAAAGATTAGTTTATACTAATTCTTTCCTATGGAGGCTTTTTTATGGTAAATAAAGTTGAGATATGCGGAGTTAATACATCAAAATTGCCAACCCTTTCGGCACAGGAGAAAAAGGAGCTTTTTGAAAGAATAAAAAAGGGTGATTCAGAGGCTCGTGAAACTTTTATAAGAGGAAATTTAAGGCTCGTATTAAGCGTTATAGGGCGCTTTAATAACCGCGGCGAAAATGTAGATGACCTCTTTCAGGTCGGGTGCATAGGACTCATAAAATCCATAGACAATTTTAATACAGAGCTTGACGTACAGTTTTCAACCTACGCAGTACCGATGATTATCGGTGAAATCCGCCGCTATTTAAGGGACAACAACGCAGTAAGAGTGTCACGTTCCCTTCGTGACATTGCCTACAAGGCACTCTGCGTGCGCGAAAAAATGATAAATGAGCAAAACCGTGAGCCAAGCTGTGAGGAAATCGCAAAGCTTATCGAGGTGACACCCGAAGAGGTTGCAACTGCTCTTGATGCAATTCAGGAGCCTATATCACTTTTTGAGCCTGTATATCACGACGGAGGCGATGCGGTCTATGTTATGGACCAGGTTTCCGACAAAAAGAATATCGACGAAGCGTGGATTGAAAAAATCTCTCTGCGCGAGGCTATGGATAAGCTTTCCGACCGTGAGAAAATGATAATTGTAATGAGGTTTTTCCGCGGAAAGACACAGACCGAGGTAGCAAATGAGGTGGGGATAAGTCAGGCGCAGGTTTCCCGTCTTGAGAAAAGTGCAATAACAAGCATGAGAAAAAACATTTAATAAAAAAGGTGAAAACATTGTTTTCACCTTTTTGTTATATTATTTCGGGATTATAAGTGTAGTGCCTTTAGAGATAGCCTGCTCATTTTCAAGAGCGTTTGCAGAGAGTATATCCTCTACTCTTACTCGGTATTCCTTGGCAATATCCCACAGACTTCTGCCTGAATGAACACAGGATACGATAATTGAAGGTCTCGGCGTGGGAGTATATTCGCTTTCACTTACAGAGTAGATTATATCGCTTTCGGTTGTGCGTATGCACTGAACTTCACTTTCAATGCTTCCTCTCACTTCCACAGTGTGAGCATCGTTTATTGTGTAGCTCAAATTAAGAAGCTTGCAAGTTGCCACAGGTGTCAGCATACAACCTGGAGAGTCACACTCGATGGCAAAGTCTACATTTGCCTTATGACTGCAAACGGGAGCGGTATTATCGTCGCTTAAATAAAGCAGATAAATCTCCGTATATCCCGATACCTTGAGCTTTCCTCCCTCTGAAACACAGTTTTGTGTAAACGGACGTGCCACCACCTGATAAACCGTTTCGATAGAAGGTAAAAATTCAGGAAGAGTAATTTTTTCGCGGAAATCTATATCGCGGCTTATAACAGTTTCCACGCAATCAACGCTTATAGGAGCAGATTTACAGTCAAGAGCACCGTGAGGGATATACGCATCTTCAACGCACTCAACTGATACAGAAGAGCGAGCAATCACGCGCATAAAAATCTGCGTGGAAATATCTATAACACAGTCAAGTCCCTCGGCATCCTTACCTACTGCAGATGAAATATCAATCACGCGTACCATGTGCTCGCAGTTCATATCCTCGCGGATACCCTCCGCCTCTAACACGTTGGCGAAAGAGATTTCCGTCTGTGCGTGCTCTATTTTGCTTTCGCTCTGATAAAGCACCACCACGCGCAAAATACCCTTTACAATTGCCTTATCATCGATTATTTTTACATTACTTTCCGTAACCGTTGCGTCAGTTTTAAGAATTTTCACAATTGGAGATTTCCCGGCAACAAGTGAAAAGCTGTCCGTAATCACAGCGCTTTCCTGTGCATGTGCACAGATAACGTCGGATGTAAGGCGCACCTTCTTTGTGCACGCCCCTTCAATTTCGCCTACGACCTCAATATCTCGGCACGAATAAACTCTTGTATTCATAAGAAGAGATGCTTTAAGAGATAGCTTTCGGCAGTTTGCTACGTTGCAAATAAGGTCGCTCACGTCAACATCTGAAAAAGTCAGGAAAGAATCCATTATATTACTGTCCTTCGCAAGATTTGAAAACTCGCAGGAGGAAGTAATGGATTCCACGCATTTTTCCTCACTCTCGGCAAGGTACAAAATGTCAAACGAAATACTTCCCGACACGATTACATGTCCGTTACGCGTTTCAGTATTTGTTACCTTTGGTCTGGCGCTTATCTGAAGCACCTTGCTGATATCCGGCTTTGAATCAGGGACAATAACGTCACATTCAGCAGAAAAATTGTTCTTGATGCGGCATACTGCACTGCACAACGGCAGAGTTTCATTTTTAATATTTATTTCCATAGTTTAATCCTCCTCACACAACAAACATATGAGGGGCAAGATTACACTATTCCCAAAAATGCAAAAAAAATATGACAGACAAGGGAAATCGTCTGTCATCAAAAGGGGAAAATGAAAAAAGTTTCAGTGCTTTTCAAGCACACATATATAATACGCTACAAATGTCGAAAAATCAATAAACAAATTGTAAAAAATAACTACTTAATTAAACGCTAATTTATGGAAAATGCACAAAATGTGCCAACACCATCCCATTTTTCTTATTATTTACAGTTGAAAATCTCTTTATAGTAGTGTAAAATAATATAATAGCTAATTTTGAAGGGAGGAGACTCTGTGAATTTCAAGCTTGTATCAGATTTTGCACCTACAGGCGACCAGCCCGAGGCTATTGACCGCCTTGTAGAAAGCATTGAAAAAGGAAACCGCGGACAAGTTCTTTTAGGCGTAACGGGTAGCGGTAAAACCTTTACTGTCGCAAATACTATTGCGCGCATCAATAAGCCGACCCTTGTGCTTGCACACAACAAGACTCTTGCAGCACAGCTTTATAATGAATTCAAGGAGTTTTTCCCTGAAAACGCCGTTGAATATTTCGTTTCATATTACGATTATTATCAGCCCGAAGCATATATTGCGCACAGCGACACCTATATCGAAAAGGACGCGCAGGTAAACGAAGAAATAGATAAGCTCCGCCACAGTGCCACGATGGCTCTTTTTGAGCGACGAGATGTAATCGTGGTGGCATCTGTAAGCTGTATATATGGTCTTGGTGACCCCGAGGACTATTCCACACTTGTGCTTTCTCTCCGTCCGGGTATGCGTAAAGACCGCGACGAGGTTCTCCGTAAGCTTGTAGATATGCAGTATGAGAGAAATGATATTAACTTCATCCGAGGTAAGTTCAGAGTGCGCGGAGACGTTGTTGAAATATTCCCCATAAGCAGTGCAGAAAACGCGGTGCGAGTAGAATTTTTTGGAGACGAGATTGACCGTATAACTGAAATTGATACACTTACGGGCGAGGTTCTGGGTGTGCGTAAGCACGTGGGAATTTATCCCGCTTCTCACTATGTAACCACTCCTGAAAAGCGTGAGGCGGCAATTGCGTCAATCAAGGCGGAGCTTGAAGAGAGGCTAAAAGAACTTCGTGACAACGACCGTCTTCTTGAGGCACAGCGCCTTGAGGAGCGTACAAACTACGACATAGAAATGATGCGGGAAATAGGATTTTGCAGCGGTATTGAAAACTATTCGCGTCACATCAGCGGACGCGAGCCGGGGAGTGCTCCTTATACCCTTATGGACTATTTCCCCGACGATTTTCTGCTCGTTATTGATGAGAGCCACGTTACAGTTCCGCAGGTAAGAGCAATGTATGCGGGAGACCGCAGCCGTAAGGAAAGTCTTGTGAAATACGGCTTCCGTCTGCCGTCAGCCTTTGATAACAGACCTCTTAATTTCACGGAATTTGAGGAAAGAATAAATCAAGTTATATTCGTAAGTGCCACTCCCGCACAGTACGAGCACGATAATTCTCAAAGCATTGCCGAGCAGCTTATAAGGCCGACGGGACTGCTCGACCCCGAAGTTTCAGTCCGCCCCATTGAAGGGCAGATTGATGATTTGCTGACGGAAATTTATGCACGTGCGGACAAAAAGGAGAGAGTCCTCATCACAACTCTCACAAAGAAAATGGCAGAAGACCTTACCGACTATCTTCGCAGTATGGGAGTAAAGGTAAAATATATGCACTCCGATGTTGAAACACTTGAGCGTCTTGAAATCGTGCGCGATTTAAGACTTGGCGTCTTTGATGTGCTTGTGGGAATAAATCTTTTAAGGGAGGGCCTTGACATCCCCGAGGTATCCCTCGTGGCAATTCTTGATGCCGATAAAGAAGGTTTCTTAAGAAGTGAAACCTCGCTTGTACAGACAGTCGGCAGAGCGGCAAGAAATGCAAACGGCAAGGTTATCATGTACGCCGACAGAGTTACCGACTCTATGAAGCGTGCAATCGACGAAACCAATCGCCGCCGCGCGATTCAGGAGGATTATAATAAGAAGCACGGTATCACGCCAAAGACTATTGTAAAGGCGGTAGGTGACGTTATTTCAGCAACTACCGAGGCAGAGGAAGAGACAAATACTAACGCATATCAGATTATACTGAAGCTTGAAAACGAAATGAAGATTGCCGCTGAAGAGCTTCGCTTTGAAGATGCGGCAAGAATACGTGACCGCATCAAGCGGCTTAAAAAGGAAGTGATGTAGTATGAGAAAAGAAGAAATTGTTATACAGGGTGCCCGTGAAAACAATCTCAAGAATGTAAATCTTACAATTCCGCGCGATAAATTTATTGTGTTTACGGGTGTTTCGGGCAGCGGAAAAACATCACTTGCATTTGATACTATCTACGCGGAAGGGCAGCGCCGATATGTAGAATCGCTTTCCTCATATGCAAGAATGTTTCTCGGGCAGATGGAAAAGCCTGATGTTGACTATATTGAGGGACTTTCCCCTGCAATAAGCATCGACCAGAAAACAACCAACAAAAACCCCCGTTCAACTGTGGGAACGGTAACGGAAATTTATGACTATCTGCGTCTTTTGTATGCGCGCGTCGGAATTCCGCACTGCCCAGTCTGCGGAAAGGTTATTTCCCAACAGTCGCTTGACCAGATAGTAGACAGTGTGCTAAGTCTCCCCGAAGGAAGCCGCGTACAGATTCTCGCCCCCGTAATCCGCAGAAAAAAGGGCGAACACCAGAAAATATTTGAAAACGCAAGAAAAAGCGGATATGTACGCGTGCGCGTAGACGGAATTATATACGACCTTTCTGAAGAAATTGAGCTTGAAAAGCAAAAGAAGCACAATATAGAAATAGTTATTGACCGACTTGTTGTGCGTGACGATATACGTACCCGTCTTGCTGACTCAATTGAAATTGCGCTTCATCAGTCAGGCGGAACACTTATTGTGTTAAATGGTGAGGAAGAGCTTTCTTTCAGCCGTAACTACGCGTGTGACGACTGCGGTATCAGTATGGAGGAGCTTTCCCCTCGAATGTTCTCGTTTAACAATCCTATGGGCGCGTGTCCCAAGTGCAGCGGTATAGGAATGTTAAAGCGTGTCGACCCGTCGCTCGTTTTAATAAGCGATGAGCTTTCAATTCTTGAGGGAGCATTTTCAGTAAGCGGCTGGCGTGCACCCGATAAAGACGGAAGTATGGCAAATGCAACCTTGCGTGCTCTTGCGAAGAAATACAATTTCAGCCTTTCCGTGCCTGTACGCGAGCTTCCCGAGGAAGCGATAAATAAAATCCTCTACGGAACGGGGAACGAAGAAATAGAAATTGAGCATATCGGAAAACGCGGGCTTTCAAAGTACAAAACTACCTTTGAGGGCATAGTAAACAATCTTCAGCGCCGCTATGACGAAACGGACAGCGACTGGGCAAAGTGGGATATAGAGGGACTTATGCGTGAAATCCCCTGCAATGAATGTAAGGGTAAAAGGCTTCGTCCCGAAAGCCTGGCAGTGACCGTCGGCGGAAAAAATATCGACGAGGTATGTAACCTTTCAGTCAACAAGGCAAAGAGCTTTTTTGAGGAAATCAAGCTTGGAAAGCAGGAAAGGATTATTGCAGAGGAAATCCTAAAGGAAATCAACGCAAGAATAGGATTCCTCAATAATGTAGGACTTGATTATCTCACTATGTCAAGAAGTGCAGGCACGCTCTCGGGCGGTGAGGCACAGAGAATAAGACTTGCCACGCAGATTGGCTCGGGACTTGTCGGAGTTTTATATATCCTGGACGAGCCGAGCATCGGTCTTCATCAGCGCGATAATAATAAGCTCATATCTGCCCTCAAAGACCTTCGTGATTTGGGAAACACCCTTATCGTAGTAGAGCACGACGAGGACACTATGTTTGCCGCCGACCACATTGTTGACGTAGGCCGAGGTGCAGGTGTCCACGGCGGTGAGATTATCGCACAGGGAACAGTTGAGGACATTATAAATAATAAGGATTCCGTCACGGGTGACTACTTAAGCGGCAGGAAAAAGATAGAAGTCCCCAAAAACCGCCGCGAGGGTAACGGAAAGAAAATTTCCGTCATAAAAGCATCTGAAAATAATCTTAAAGACATAAATGTTGATATTCCCCTTGGCAAATTCGTCTGCGTGACAGGCGTTTCGGGCAGCGGAAAAAGCTCGCTTGTAAATGAGGTTGTTTATAAGCATCTTGCCTATAAGCTTAATCACAGCAAGGTAGTCCCCGGCAAGCACAAGGGAATTGAAGGAATAGAAAATCTCGATAAGGTTATAGACATCGACCAGTCACCTATCGGACGTACACCGCGTTCAAATCCTGCAACCTACACGGGCGTATTCAACGATATCCGAGAGCTTTTTTCACAGACTCCCGAAGCAAAGGCGCGCGGTTATAATGCAGGCAGATTCAGCTTCAATGTGCGAGGAGGAAGATGCGAGGCGTGCTCGGGCGACGGTATAATTAAAATCGAGATGCACTTTTTGCCTGATGTATATGTGCCCTGCGAGGTTTGTAAGGGAAAGCGCTATAATCGTGAAACCCTTGATGTTCACTACAAGGGTAAAAATATATACGAAGTCCTTGATATGACAATTGACGAAGCAACAGAGTTTTTTGATGCTATTCCAAAGATAAAAAATAAGCTTCAGACCATTAAGGATGTAGGGCTTGGCTATATCAAGCTCGGTCAGTCCTCCACAACGCTTTCAGGCGGAGAAGCACAGCGCGTAAAACTTGCGACAGAGCTTTCAAAGCGTTCAACGGGAAGAACAATCTATATCCTCGATGAGCCTACGACGGGGCTTCACAGTGCCGATGTTCATCGCCTTATAGATGTCCTCGAAAGGTTTGTCGAGGAAGGCAATACCGTCCTTGTAATTGAGCATAATCTTGATGTCATAAAGACTGCGGATTATATCATAGACCTCGGTCCCGAAGGCGGAGACGGGGGAGGAGAAATTGTGGCAATCGGTACTCCCGAAGAGGTTGCCAAAAACAAAAAATCCTATACAGGAAAGTTCCTTAAAAAAATGCTTTAAGCCTTTTGTGAACTTAATCATAAACCCCCTTTGTTCTTAATAGACTTTAAGACAAGGGGGTTTTATAATGACAGAAACAGTAAATAAAAAGATGGGAAATATCATCATCGAAAACCGCGCAAAGCTGACTGCAGGCGGAGTGCGCGATGTGGAGAGCTTCTCTCCCGAAAAAATCTTGCTCATAACAGATGGAAGTCTTCTCACCGTCACAGGGCGTGGTATGAAGGTCAAAAAGCTTTCAACGGAAAGCGGAGAAATATTTATTGAGGGCGAAATAAACGGATGTGTCTACAGTGCAAACAGAGGCGACAAAGAGAGCTTTTTAAGGAGGGTTCTTAAGTAATGGAAGTCTCCTCGTCGCATCAGATATATGTTTTTTCTTTGTCAGTAATTCTGGGAATGGCGTGCGGAGCGTTTTTTGATGTGCAGAGGTTTTTAAGGAAAATCAGCTCTGCAGGAACTGTGCGCACAACACTCGAAGACATCTTATTTGCGATTTTGTGTGTTTCAATAATGCTCGGTTCAAGCTTTATGATAAATAACGGTGAGATACGATACTATCAGATTATGGGAGCAGTAAGCGGAATGCTTTTTTATGCGGCGCTCTTGAGCCGCACATTTCTCAAAATTCTGGCATTCATTTTTAGAGTAACAGTAAATTTAGTTGTAAAGCCGCTCATAAAAATAATCCGTCTTTTAATGATTCCGGTCAAAAAAATTGTGGCACTTCTCAAAAGGCGTATGGCAAGAATTAAAAACAAGCTCAAAGGCGTCAAAAGAAGCGTAAAGAAGCGTAAAAAACTCATCAAAAAAAGAATTAAAATGTTGTAAAAAATTCTTTACAAATCATTTTCTTTAAGTTATACTATAGGATGTGAGGTGATATGTGTGAGCAGTGCTGCAAAGAGAAAAGTGCACAAAAAACGCAAATTTACACGTGGCGACTATCTTCGCTTGACTGTATGCATCTTAATAATCGGCGGATTTTTGTACACCTTGGCAGCTCAGCAGCTTCGCCTTATAAGCATACGCAGGGAGACTGCGCGTTGCAAAGAGGAAATTGTGCTTCAGGAAAAGGAGTACGAGAGACTCAAAGAAAAAGCGGCGTACAGCTCTTCTGACAGATTTTACGAGGAAAAAGCCCGTGATGAAGGCTATGTCCGTGAGGATGAGACAGTTTTTATCGTAGGAAACTAATGCATTGTAATTTCGTTTTAGCTAATTTTATTTATACTGAAAGGGGTATAAATCCTTTATGGCACTTGAAGTAGGACAAATTGTTGAGGGTAAGGTTTCCGGTATAACGGGATTTGGTGCATTTGTTGATTTGCCTGACGGAGCAACGGGGCTTGTACATATTTCCGAGGTTGCAAGAAACTATGTAAAAGATATAAATGAGCACCTCTGCGTAGGTCAGGAGGTAAAGGTTAAGGTTTTGTCACTTGATGAAAAGGGAAAAATCAGCCTTTCCATAAAGAAGGCGCAGGAGCCTGTGTTGCATAGGCGTGCGCCCGAGCCTTTCAGAGGCAGACCTGCTGAAATCGACTGGGGCAGTGAAGAAAAGAAGGATATGTCTTTCGAAGATATGATGGCATCCTTCAAGCAGTCGAGCGACGCGCGAATGCTTGACCTTAAGAGAAACACAGAAGGAAAAAGAGGCAATCGCAGAAAGTAAGTCTCGCATCATTTTTACAGAAAATATGATAGGAATTCGTATGATACGGATTCCTATTTTTTTGTGTATGCAGAAAGTAATAAGGTAGTATCGCCAAGGCGATACTACCTTATTACCTCAAACTGTATTTTCCGAGGACTTCGATATTTTTAATTTCTTTTTTCATTATATCGCGCATGCTAAGCCCCATGGCGTTGCAAAGCCCTGCGATATAAAAAAGCATTTCTCCGATTTCTTTTTCAATAATCTCCTTGCATTCGGGGCAGATAGTGCCGCTTATCCCCGTCATTTCCTCTTGTGATTCCGAGGCAAACTTTTTTTCAACATTTATTTTAAGGCATCCGCAGCCCGAAGCAGTTTTAACACTGCTTCGGCATATCTTGCTGCAGGCACCCTGGCATTTTGTGAGTATATCAATAACATTTTGGTTTCGTATAATAAGTCTAGAGACCCTTTTCTGAAAGTCTTCTGATTTCAAATCGGGCATGGTTTTCACCTCCGATTTATATTATACAACCACAGTAAATCATAGTCAATGTAAGAGATTGTCGTAAAAAGTCAGCTTTGAAAATTAACCCGCCATTCTTTTTCCAGCGAGAATGTGTAAAGCCTTTGCGCATCAAGGTCCTGACTGTGAAGCTTTACTGCATTAAGAGAAGAATTGTCATAAGTCGTGTAGTAATAAATACCCTTATCAGTGTTGATGCACGAGGAATACTGCGTTGCTTCAAGCTGACCGTCCTTTGTGCTGACACATCCGCGCGTCTGATACACACTGCCGAGGATATGGAAAATCTGATTGACGCACTCCTGCTCGCTTTCCTCCCTGTGAGAATTAAGCCTCGTAAATGAAGCTCTCACAAAGCGCGAAGCCGATGATAAATCCCCAGGTAACCCCATCGCCCCCATACCCTTGCTGTACTCTGAAAGAGGAAGCTCTGAAGAAAAGTTGTTTTCAAGCGGAAAGGGGGAAATTCCCATATAGTTTGAAAGATTAAACATCTGCAAAGGGAAAGGGGGAGAATTAGTGAGAACTCCCGGCAGATTATCATAAACCAGAAGCCCCTCTTTTACCGACTCAACCGCAATGCTTCCGCTTTTATCTGCGATCATCCAGTGAAGCGGAGAGGGAGGGAATTCATCGCTGAAATGCTCATCTGTTACATTAACGTTTTCAAGTAGCTTTTTTGCATCGCCAACACTTTTGCACTGTGACAAAACATAAGGAATAAGCTCAAACGATGCAATATTTTCCTTGCCTTTTTTCGGGGGATGGTAATACGAAAAATGCGGAAAAAGAAGCCCTGCCATGCTTAATCCTTTTTCATTTGTCGCATCGAAATAAAGGGGGAAACTATTTGAAACAAGCCCCATTCCGATTATTGCATAGTGAGTGGAAATATCCTTTGTGTGCCTTAATGTAAAAGGGAAATTTCTTGATGTAATTATGACCTTTTCTTCAAAAGAATACTCGTAGTCAAGATTTCTCCCGAAATAGTGGTCTTGACCTAAGTAAGTTATAGCAGTACACATAAAAATCATCCTTATTTTGTAAAGTTATAATTATTATTGCAGTATCAATAAATAATATACTTTTCGTTCTAAAAATGTTGAAACAAGGAATGCTTTATGTTATAATTAGTCTATTATAGTTAGTTATTCACGAAAGAGGGGAAGTTTAATGCTCGAAAAGAAATGGGTCTTTCTCGATGAAAACATAAGCGAAGCGCAGGCGCAGGCATATGCCGAGCTTTTTGACATACCGCTTATTGTCGCGAAAGTGCTTTTGAACCGAGGCTTTGACGACGCGGCAGACGCCAAGAAATTCCTTGATAAAAATTCCGACGCTCTCTATTCTCCCGACCTCCTTTGCGATATGGACAAAGCAGTTAAGAGAATACACGAGGCGATAGAAAAAAAGGAAAATGTTGTAGTTTATGGTGACTACGATGTTGACGGTATCACATCAACCGCGCTTTTAGTAAGCTTCTTACGCTCCAACGGAGTAAATGCCCATGCGTACATACCCGACCGTCAGAACGAAGGCTACGGAATAAACAAAGCGGCAGTTAAAAAAATCGTGGACGACGGTGCTACTCTTCTCATCAGCGTTGATACAGGAATCACCGCATTTGAGGAAACTCTTTACGCAAAAGAGCTGGGGCTTGATGTTATTATCACAGACCACCACGAATGCAAGCAGGAGCTTCCCGAGGCAGTTGCAGTAATAAATCCCAAGCGTATTGACTGCAGTTATCCTTTCAAGGACCTCGCAGGAGTAGGTGTTGCATTTAAGCTTGTTTGCGCAGCAAGTGATAAAAGCGAGAATGAGCTTTTAGACCAGTATTCCGACATAGTGGCACTCGGTACAATTGCCGACGTTGTATCACTCAAAGATGAAAATAGAATTATCGCTGCGCGCGGTATAGAAAAGCTTTCAAAAAATCCCAATACAGGGCTTTCAGCCGTTATTTCAACACTTGGGCTTCGCCAGAAATGGAATAACTGCTCTGTTGTAAGCTACTCAATAGCTCCCCGTCTTAATGCGGCAGGAAGAATGTCGAATGCTATGATTGCAGTAGACCTTCTTCTCACTGATGACCCCATGGAAGCGCAGGAGCTTGCAATCCGTCTTGATAACGATAACAAAAATCGTCAGAGTGAGGAAAAGATAATTTTTGACGAAGCGGTTGAAATGATAAATAATATCGACCTTGCCGACAAAAAGGTGCTAGTCCTTGCAAAGAGAAACTGGCACCATGGAATTATCGGTGTTGTTGCTTCAAGAATTTGCGAAAGATATAACAAAACCTGTATTCTTATTTCAATAGAAGATGAATGGTGTAAGAGCAGCGGAAGAAGTGTAGAGGGACTCAATCTTTTTGATGCTCTCGGAAACTGTGCCGACATATTGGAAAAATTCGGCGGCCACGCATATGCGGCAGGTTTTTCAATCAAGGAGGAGTATATCCCCGAGCTTGATAAGAGGCTCAATGAATTTGCAAATAGGTGCAATTTTGAGGAAAAAGTTCCCGAGCTTCTCATAGATTCAAAAATAACTGTAAAAGATATAACTGCACCCATTATAAGAAAGACCGAAGTTCTTGCTCCCTACGGAGCGGGCAACAAGGTTCCCGTCTTTGCTCTTATGAACGCGAAAATCGTAGATGTTAAGACTCTTTCCGAGGGTAAGCATTGCAGAATACTGGCAGAGAGCGATGGAAGGATTGTTGAGGCAATCGCCTTCGGTGCAGGCTCTATGGCAAAGGAGTTCTTTGTAGGAGACATCGTTGACCTTGCGGGAGAACTCAATATAAATCTCTACAACGGACAGGTAAGACTTCAGATTATCATAAACTCAATTCGCATATCATACAAGGAAAAGCGCGATGTTCTCCCCGATAGAAGCGACTTTACTGATATATATCGCTACTTAAGGCAGAGCGGAGCAATAAGCGAGGAAATTTCAAATCTTACAGGAATGCTCACAGAGCAGTTTGGAAGACGCATAATGCGTGACAAGCTCATAAATGTTCTCTCTGTGTTCAAGGATTTGGGAATTTTAAACTTCAATAAGCTCGGTGATGTTGTGCAGATAACCCTTTGTGAAACAGAAAAGGGTAAAAAAGTTTCAATAGACAAGAGCGAAGAATATCAGAGAATAAAAAGAGAAGTAGAAGAACTTTATTAAATATCAATCAGTGTAAAAGGAAGTGAGCATATGGATCAGGCTTTTGAGGTCTTGATGGAGAAAATTAAAAAATATAATAAAAACGCAGAAGAAGACCGCGAACTGATTTACAAAGCTTATCTTCTTTGCAAGGAAAAGCACGGAGATCAGCTTCGTCACAGCGGTGAACCCTACTTTGTTCATCCATATGAAGTTACCTGTATCCTTGCCGATATGGAACTTGACAAGGACGCTCTCATAGCAGGTCTTCTTCACGATGTTATCGAGGATACCGACTATTCCTATGATGAGATGAAGGAAGAGTTCGGCGAGCAGGTTGCTATGCTTGTTGAAAGCGTTACAAAGCTTGACAAAATCAAGTGTATCTCAAAAGAGGAAGCACATATTGAAAATCTGCGCAAGATGTTCTTTGCTATGGCAGAGGACATCAGAGTAGTGCTCATAAAGCTTGCCGACAGACTTCACAATATGCGCACACTCAAGCATATGAAGCCTGAAAAACAGCTTCAGAAAGCTAAAGAGGCGCTTGATGTATATGCTCCTCTTGCATACAGACTCGGTATTTCAAAAATCAAGATAGAGCTTGAGGATTTGGCGCTTAAATATCTTGACAGCGTGGCATACTACGAAATTGTAGACGGTCTTGTGCAGAAACAGGCAGAGCGCGATGCTTATGTTGAAAATGTGAGAAGTGTTATTGCCGAGAAAATGGATGAGATGGGGATAAAATGCCACATCGCTGCCCGTGCAAAGCATATTTACAGTATTTTCAGAAAAATGTACACCCAGAACAAGACTCTGGATGAAATATATGACCTTTTTGCTGTGCGAATTATCGTTGATACAGTAGCGGAGTGTTACGCAGTTTTGGGTATCGTTCACGAGGAATATAAGCCAATCCCGGGACGATTCAAGGACTATATAGCTATGCCCAAGCCCAATATGTATCAGTCCCTTCATACTACTGTAATCGGTCCCGACGGTCAGCCCTTTGAGATACAGATTCGCACATGGGATATGCACAAGGTTGCAGAGCGCGGTATCGCGGCTCACTGGAAATACAAAGAGGGCAAGGCAGGCGATACAAAGAATCTTGATTGGGTAAATAAGCTTCTTGAAATCCAAAGCGAAGCAGTTGACCCTGAAGACTTTATGCGAACTCTCAAAATTGATATGTTTGCAGACGAGGTATTTGTATTCACACCCAAGGGAGACGTTATCGGTCTTCCTGCAGGCTCGTGCCCGATTGACTTTGCGTTTTATATCCATTCAGCAGTTGGTTATAAGATGACAGGCGCAAAGGTTAATTCAAAGATAGTAACGCTTGATTACAAGCTAAAAAACGGTGATATAGTAGAGGTTATAACCTCAAGTGCAAACAGAGGCCCAAGCCGCGACTGGCTTAAGATTGTTAAAACAAGTACCGCAAGAAATAAAATCAATTCGTGGTTTAAGAAAGAAAACCGCGAAGTAAATATTGAGAAGGGTAAAAGCAGTATTGAAACCGAGCTTAAGAGGCTTGGATTTAGCTACGTGGACCTCTTCCAGACAAAGTATCTTGAGCCGATGCTCAAGCGCTATGGTTTTTCCAATATTGATGAAATGTATGCCGCAATAGGCTTCGGCGGTATCACAGCCGCAAAGGTTATAACAAGACTGCGCGATAGCTATCAGAGCGAACACAAGGAAGAAGTAACCCCTGAAATAATCGCCAAAGAAACCAAAAAGAAATCTCACAAGAGCGACAGCGGTATCGAGGTCAGGGGAGTTGATAACTGTCTTGTAAGACTTTCACGTTGTTGTAACCCCGTACCTGGTGACGATATTATAGGCTTTATCACACGCGGCAGAGGAGTCAGCGTGCACAGATGCGACTGCGTAAATGTTCTTCCCGAAAAGCTTACAGACGAGATGAGAAGCCGCATAATTGAGTGTAACTGGCTTGACGATATCTCTTCAGCATTCAACACTGAAATAAGCATTGAATGTATTAACAGGCCAGGTGTTCTCGCCGATGTTATAGGTGTTGTTTCCGAGCAGAAGCTTAATCTTATCGCGGCAAATGCACGCGCACTCAAGGACAGGACAGCGCTTATTGACATCACTATTGAGGTAAGCAGTAAGGAACAGATTGAAAATATCACAAGAAAGCTTCATCGAGTTCCCGGTGTATATGATATTAAGAGAACTGTTCAGTAAAAGGTATTATTATGAATATTAAAACTCTTACTCTCGGGCATATGGGTGTGAACTGCTATATTCTGACCGACGGAAAGGAAGCAGTAGTTATCGACCCTGGTGCCGAGTGCGAAAAAATAACACAATATTTAGAAGAAAGAGGACTTATTCTCCAAAAAATCCTCCTCACACACGGGCATTTTGACCACACGGGTGCGCTTTGCGACCTTGCGGAAAACACAGGCGGCCTTGTGCTTATCCATAGCGGAGATAAGAAAATGCTCACCGACAACGGTGCCAACCTCAGCTTTATGACAGGGGAGAGGATTAAGCCTCGCGAGGCGGATATGTTTCTTGACGATATAAAGGAAATTCCTCTTGGAGATACCGTCATAAAGGTTTTCCACACTCCTGGTCACAGCGACGGAAGCGTAAGCTTCCTTTGGGGAGGCAACCTTTTTTGCGGAGATTTGCTTTTCCGCGGTTCAATAGGTCGCTATGATTTCGGCAGTCTTGAAACCGAGCTTAAATCACTTAAATTTCTTATGGATAATTTTGATGATAGCGTTAAGGTTTTCCCGGGACACGGAGAGTCTACCACTATTGGCTACGAGAAGAGAAACAATCCTTATTCAATATACTGGAATGATGTGAAATGAAAATAGAGACATTAGGACATTCCTTTGAGGATGCAGTAAGGCAGATAGTTCAGCTCTTTTTTGATCTTAATGCAGACTTTGAGGTAAAATCCTCTCTAAAAGCAAATGAAAATCTTTATATTGCAAAGGCTAAAATCACCCTCGGCGAAAAATGCGCCGAGGGTGAAATAGAAACTGCTCTTTTAAATCCTGAAAAAAGAGAGGTTTCCGACCTTATTAAAAAATCCGTCTATTTCGCTTGTAAAAAGCTTTCGGATATGCCGACTCCGTGGGGAATATCCACGGGAATCCGCCCTGCAAAAACTGCAAGAATAATGCTTGACGAGAGCAGGGAAGAGGACGAGATTTTAGACTATATGCAAAAAGAGTTTTACATAACTCCCAAGAAAGCACGTCTTAGCCTTGATGTTGCAAAAAAGGAACATAAGCTTCTTGAAAACAGAGTGGAAAATGGAGTGAGTGTATATCTTGGCGTGCCATTCTGCCCGACAAGATGTGCCTACTGTTCTTTTATTTCGCAGGCGATGGCGCACAACCAAAAATTTGTAAAGCCTTATGTGGATACGCTTCTTCTGGAAATTGAGGAAACTGCGCGTATGGCAGAAAGCTTTAATATGAAAGTCGAAACGGTGTATTTCGGAGGAGGCACACCCACCACTCTTTCACCCGAGGCACTTGATACTCTTATAAGAAGAGTGAAGACCTGCTTTGACACAACCTTATTGCGGGAATTCACAGTTGAGGCAGGGCGCCCCGATACTTTTTCTGACGAAATGCTTTCTATGCTGAAGGAAAATTCCGTGCGTCGTATAAGCATCAATCCGCAGACGATGAATCAGAAAACGCTTGATAAAATAGGGAGAAGACATAGCGTCGAGGATACGGTAAAGGCCTTCGAAATGGCTCATAAGTACAACTATTTCAGTATAAATGCCGATGTTATCGCGGGACTTCCGGATGAAACCCCAGAAGATTTTGCCCACACAATGAGAGAGGTGTGCGCCCTTTCTCCCGACGCGGTAACTGTGCATACAATGTACTTAAAGCGCGCGGCTCGCCTTATAGATGATTTTGAAAAGCTCCGCTTTGCAAGCGATATGGACTCCATGGTGCAGCACGCTTACGACTTCCTGACAGACGAGGGCTTTAATCCATATTATCTTTATAAGCAGAAAAATACTCTCGGCAACCTTGAGAATGTCGGCTTTGCAAAGTCAGGGCACGAGAGCCTTTATAATATTTATATTATGGAGGAAATCCAGACCATCCTCGCCCTTGGCGGAGGTGCATCTACCAAAATGGTAAAGGGCGACAGAATAGAGCGCGTATTTAACCCCAAGGAAGCGGCAGACTATATAGCACGAATTGGCGAAATCATAGAAAAGAAGAGAAAAGCTCTTGAATTTTTAAGATAAAGAAAGCTCCTGACGTTTGTCAGGAGCTTTTATATTAGTTTTTAAGACTGTGTATGGGAGCAGGAATTCTTCCGCCGCGGTGGATAAATTCCGCGCTTGATTCTTTATGTACGGGCATAATGGGTGCATAGCCCAGAAGTCCGCCGAATTCAACGCTTTCGCCAACCGTTTTGCCCACAAAGTCGGATCGTAGCCATGTCGTTCTGTG
>JAZNTQ010000097.1:0-8728 GCA_045591865.1 Clostridia bacterium | reverse complement strand
AGCTTGTGTAACGCTTCACAATATAGCTCGTTAAATGGCTCTGTAACCGTTTTAGGCTTGTACATCGTTAAGTTATCCTCTAATCTTATAAACTCGTCACACGCAGAGGAATACACATCAAATATGCGGTCATACTCTCGTTCTCGTTCTTCGGCTTCTTGTTTCCTTGCCCTGCGTTCCTCGGTAGTTCTGATGCGGTCTTGAACTGTTAAAGGTTTTGCCCCTGCAATTTGTATGTTAAATTCAGATGCAAGTCTTAATATAGCTTGTCCGTAGCTTAATGAGTAGTACCGCATAACAAAAGTTATAACATCTCCGCCAACGCCACAACCGAAACACTTAAATTTGCTCCCGTTCTGATACACCTTGAAACTCGGTGTCTTTTCTCTGTGTAGAGGGCAGCACATTGAATTGTGTCTGTTAAGATGTAATCCGCAGCGGTCTAACACATCATACATAGTGATATGCTGCTTTATAAGGTCGCTATTGTTCAATGCTTTTTCTCCGTTCTTTGACGCAGAACAAAAGAACTGTATAACGACATAACACACGCTATTATAATAACCGCTGCATATACTGCAGGAAGCATACCCTTGTAGCAGAAATCAAATGCAGCACACCCCGAAAGAAAAAGCAGGGCACTTTGCACACCGAAATATATGTCTTTAAGCATTAACGGTCACCGCCTTCAGTTGCGTTTTGTTTGCACAACGCAACATAACTTTGGCAAACATTTCAGCCTCCGCTTCTTGTTCGCTTACAGAGGGATTATCCACTCTCCATGAATTCAAGTGTCCCATAACAATATGCCCTAATTCATGAGATAACGAATGGAGATAACCATTTTTATTTTTTTGTGTGTTTATAAAAACAAATTTTTTACCCGCACCATTATAACAAAAAGCGCGTACCGTCTTTGCATACTCTGCTAGTTGTATACTTTCTATTGTTTTGTCCTTTTCATAAGGATTGCAGAACAAAACAGTATAACCTATTGAATGCAATAGTTCTATAAGCTTTTCTTCGCTTATATCGTTATGCAATTCATTAACAATGATTCGCCTTGCTACAAAGACAGGAGACATTTCAACAACCTTTTCCTCATTCTCATTGTTATAAACAAACTGTAATGCTCTTATTTCCCTTAATTTTGCATATTCCGCTGCCTTTTCAGCTCCGAAAATCTTTTTTTCCCAGGACTCCAAAACATCCTCTTGCGGAAATATCTTACTCATTACTACACACCTCCGTAAGTATTTTCTCCTGTGCTTCAAAGAATAGCCGTGCAGCATACTGAAAACCTCTTATAAAGCCCTGTCTTTGATTAAGTTCCACATACATCCCCAAACAGTCCGTTATCTTGCCCTGTATCTTTTCATCGGGGAAAAGTAAAGCAAGTGCTTTCAACGCTTCTTCTCTTTCTTCTGCCACATCTTCATAATCTAAATAGTCCTGCGAAACATCAAGATATATCTTTGTGAGTTCCTTGAAATCCGTTGTCTTGCTCATATGTACACACTCCTATTCCGCCATTTTCACTGCACAATCGCCTGTATTAAGATAGGTTATTAGGCTATCAAGATTTACGTAGCTCTTGCGGCCCGATTTTACAAAAATGATTTTTTCTTCTTTCACCAACTTACGGACAAGAAATACCGCTACCCCAACCTCTTCTGCTGCTTTTGATATTGTCCGCATTCTCGGTAATGGTTTTCGTGATTCTGTTTGCACTGCAATTAACCTTCCTTTCTTTTTGTTGCTTTTTGCGTAACTTTTTAGGCAAAAAAAATGTCTTCCGGCTTTTCTTTCAAACACGCAGAAATAGTTTCCATCTCTGTACGACTAAAATCGACTTTTCCATTCATGCGCGAAGAAAGGCTTTCCCTTGTCATTCCAATGGCCTTTGCGAGCGTTGTAATATTATATCCACCATTTACAACGTGCGCCATTATTTTACACTTTTGTGAATTTGACAAATATTTACCCATCTGCATTCCTCCTTTCGTTGCTTTTAACGTAACTTTATTATATTGCTTTTGACGTAACTTGTCAATGCTTTTTGTTAAAAAAGTTTCTCGAAACGCATTGACAAAACAACAAAATGCGTTTATAATACAAGCATAGATAAGGTATCGAGGTGTTAAGAATGAATATAGGACAAAGAATAAAATCTTTAAGGGAAAGCAACGGGCTTACTCAAGAGGAATTAGGAAAAGCAATAGGAGTGAATAAAGCAACAGTAAATAGGTATGAAACAGGAGTGATAGACATAAAAAGAACTGTCGCTATTAAATTAGCGGAAGCCCTCCATACATCTCCTGCATATCTTATGGGGTGGGAAGAAGATATTGAAAAACCGCCACTTGAAGAGCTGGCGGAAAATGATCCCGTGTGGAGAGAACGCCTTGAAAAATTCAAGTACGACCCCGGATACAAGAAAAGTTTGTCATTGTTCATAGAAGCTCTTCGAGAAGTTGGTTCCAGATATGAAGAAATGCCGGAAGAATTTGTTAAATTCATCAGTTATTTTCAACAGCTTAGTACTTCCGGCAAAGAAAAGGTAATTGACTATACAGAGCTTATTCATAATTCAGAGAAAGCAACAGAACAATAACACTGCACGTAAATACAATAACAGCAAAGGAGTTTTGTACGTATGAAAAAACTGATTGCTTTCCTTCTTATAATATGCCTGTGCGGTTGTACTTCTAACAAAAACACGACCAACATACAAAATACAGCCGACTCAAACATAGATGCCGAATCATCTAATGTAGGTTCGACTTACTCTGAAATATTTGGCGAAGAACATGATGAAAAAAGAAAAAATGGACTGCAAGAAGCCCAGACGATAGAAACTCCCGAGGGTCAATATTTAGAGAACTGTCCAATAGATGCTTATTCTGTTTTTAGTGAAGATGGCAGCAAGCATTTAGGCATGAAATGTTTGTTTTTTGTGGATAAAGAAAGGTTTAAGGGCGTTTCCTATAACGAATACTCTAATTTTATTGATTCAAAAAAATCCATCGAAGATATATCGGATTTAGCATTTTCAACAATTATATTTGGAGATGGTACTGGCATTAAATTTGACAATCAAGAGGCCGGTTACGGTACGTATGGAGTTCTTAGTAGCAATGATGATGTAAAAACAATAATAATTAGAGTTTTTTCCGAAAACGATTATAACAATTTATTAAAACTTATTGAACAAAACCCTGAGGAAGCTGTTAAACAACAATTATCCAAAGAGCAAGAACGAAACAACGTTGTCTATATAGGTGTATCTGGCAATAAATATCACAATAAAAATTGCTCAACATTAAAAGGAAATGGAAGAGAAACTTCTTACGAAGAGGCCATAAGGAAAGGCTACACAGCATGTAAAGTATGTCATTGAAAGCGTTTGATTTTCATTCTTCCGTTAGCACCAACAACATAGCGCTGCATAGAAAACCGCTACACATTCACAGCGGAATAAACAAAGCGTATAGTTGATTATAATAAAAGCAAAGGAGCTGAAAAAGATGCTAACTATATCTCAAATTACACAAGCAGTTAAGACGGTAGCAAAAGAATTTAATATAAAACGTGTTTCTCTCTTTGGCTCTTATGCAGAGGAACGCAACACTCCTCAAAGCGATGTTGATCTGCTTGTGGAGTTCTTTCTCCCCTCAGTATCACTCTTTACCCTTGCGGATATCAAAAACCGTTTAGAGGAACTTCTAAGCGTTGATGTAGATGTAATTCATGCACCGCTGCCGCAAAATTCTTTAATAAATCCCGAAAAGGTGGTTGAAATTTATGCAGCATAGAGATAAAACAATTCTAATTAAAATTATCGACGAACTTGACGTAGCGCTAAGTATGATAGACGGGAAAGACTTCGATGTTTTTGATAGTGACGAAATATTAAAACGCGCAATGTGTATGACAGTTATAAACATAGGCGAGCTTGTAAAGGCTCTTTCAGAGGGCTTTCGCTTAGAGCATAAACAAATACCGTGGAAAAGCATTGCCGGCTTTCGTGATATAGCAGCTCACAAATATCAGACCTTGCATATGCAAGACGTTTATCACACCGTTACAAATGACTTTGCAGAGCTGAAGAATAACATCAAGCAAATTCTTGAATAAAAAACGGCTACCCCCTCACCGATGGGCGAGCAAGTAACCGCTTGAAATATAATCAGACAAATAAAAAAGCTGTTAAGGTACGGGAATACCTCAACAGCTTAGGGTGTGTACGGTACAATCAAAGATATACAACGCACACAGAATCACAAAAATATTGTACCATATACACCTTTATTTGTCAAACTCAAATTGATAATAAGAGGTGTATTTTTATGGCAAATATTACGCCAAGAAGGAACAAGAACGGGAAGATAATCTCCTACGGTATAAAAGTATATAGAGGGCGCAGCTCTGACGGCAAGCAGTTAAAACCTTACACAACCACCTATAAAGTAGACCCTGCTAAAACAGAAAAACAAAATCAAAAGGCTCTTGCTAAATTCGTATTTGAATTTGAAGAGCGTTGTAATTGCGGAATTGTCGGCGATAACAGGCAAACATTTGATGAATACGCAAAGTATGTTATAGAACTGAAGAAGGCAAGCGGAAATAAAATCAGCACTATAGAATGGTATAATGATATTCTGCAGATTGTTTCCCCGCATATCGGTCATATGAAAATTACGGAAATCAGACCGCAACACCTCAACAAGTTGTATATAGAGTTATCTAAACCTCAGTACAGGCGGGCAAAGGCTACAGCAGTCATAAAAAAAGACCTTTCAGAACTGCTCCGCAAAAGAAAGATTTCCCTCAAAGAACTTGCCCGACGCAGCAGACTAGGCGCGACAACCGTTGCCGCAGTTGTGCATGGTAATTCAGTGCGCCTCTCTACGGCCGAAAAGATTTCAGATGCTCTCGGCATTTCTATAAAATCATATTTCCAAATAACAGAGTGCACCCAACCACTTTCTAACACAACCATTAATGGCTATCATAGTTTTATATCCTCAGTATTGGCTCAAGCAGATAAAGAATCTCTTATACTTTTCAACCCTGCAAACAAAGCATCTGCACCACGACCTGAAAACAAACCTGCAAACTATTTTCAAATTGAAGTAGTGCAGAGAATATTAGAGGCACTTGACACTCTACCCCTAAAGTGGAAAACTATAATACATCTTCTTTTGGTTTCGGGTGCTCGCCGTGGCGAAATAGCAGGACTTGAAAAAAACTCTATCGATTGGAAAAACAGTGGTATACACTTAAAAAGCAACATTTTGTATGACCCCAAACATGGTGTCTATGTGGATTCCACAAAGACTGCAGGCTCCACGCATTTCTTGAAACTTCCGCAGGAAACAATGGACCTGCTGAGGCAATATGTAAAATGGTATTTGTCACAACGCCTGATGTATGGCGATTTATGGAACGACACAGGCTTTTTGTTCTTCCAAGAAAAGAAAACGGAGAATATAGGAAAACCTATACACCCCGATACTATAACAAGCTACTGTGCGAACTTTTCAAAAAAGTATAATCTTCCCCATATTAACCCACACGCGTTCCGTCACACTATGGCAAGTATCCTTATCTTTAACGGAGCTGATAGCGTAAGTATAAGCAAGCGATTAGGACACAGCAAAGTCTCCACTACTACCGACATATATAGCCATATCATACAAAAAGCAGATGAACGCTCTGCAGAATGTATTGCGGATGCTATTCTCCGTCCTGATAAAATAAAACAGGCTTAATTTGTACCCTTGCATTATAAAAGTGCAGGGGTATTTCTTTACTTACAAACACATAGAAGTGTAGCGTTTTGGAAAAGTTGTTGAACTATAGTTGAACTTTTACCCTCTTTATATCATAAAAATAAAGCCATCTGAACACTTACAAATGGCTTTATAAATAGTGGTATGCCCGATGCGATTCGAACGCACGGCCTTCAGAGTCGGAGTCTGACGCTCTATCCAACTGAGCTACGGGCACATATACAAGTTTATTATACAATTTTGCCCTTCTCAAGTCAACAAATTAAAAAGGTAAATTATTGCTTTTTTCCTGTTTATATGTTATAATAATTTTGACTGGGTAAATTTCTTTTAGGCGGAGGAAATTCGTATGAACGAAGAAAAATTCTCGCTCACTCACGAGGGCATTACTGAAACACTTGAAAAAAACTATATGCCCTATGCGATGAGCGTAATCATATCGCGAGCAATTCCCGAAATTGACGGTTTTAAGCCGTCCCACAGAAAGCTTTTATACACCATGTATAAAATGGGGCTTTTAAACAGCGGACGCACAAAAAGTGCCAATGTTGTCGGTCAGACGATGAAGCTCAATCCCCACGGTGACGCCGCTATCTACGAAACGATGGTGCGTCTTACCGAGGGTAATATGGCGCTTCTGCATCCTCTTGTTGACTCAAAGGGTAACTTCGGCCGTCATTACAGCAGTAATATGGCGTATGCCGCGTCGCGTTATACAGAGGTAAAGCTTCTTCCTATCTGTAGCGAAATCTTTGGCGACATTGATAAGGACACAGTTGAATTTGTGGACAACTACGACGGCACATTAAAGGAGCCTTCCCTTCTCCCGACTGCGTTCCCCAACATTCTTGTAAACCCCAATCAGGGTATTGCGGTCGGTATGGCGAGCAATATCGCGTCCTTTAACTTGCGTGAAATCTGTAATGCCACCATTGCTCTTATGAAGGATAAAAATGCCAGCCTTTCCGAGTTTATCGAGGGACCTGACTTTTCAACGGGCGGATACCTCATTAAAAACGACGAGGTTATGGAAAAAATCTTCTCATCGGGCACAGGCAGTGTGAAGGTGCGCGCAAAATACACCTACGACAAGAAGCAGAATATTATCGAAATTCTCGAAATCCCCTACAGTACCACTGTTGAGGCGATTATTGATAAAATCACCGATCTTATAAAAGGCGGAAAGCTCCGCGACCTTAATGACGTGCGTGACGAAACCGATAAGACAGGTCTTAAAATCACGCTTGAGCTTAAGCGCGGTGTTGACCCCGATAAGCTTATGGCGCGCCTTTATAAGCAGACTCCTCTTGAGGACAACTTCAGCTGTAATTTCAATATTTTGATTGACGGCGAGCCGATGGTACTCGGCGTGCGCGACATTTTAGGCGAATGGATTAAATTCAGGACGCAGTGCATCCGCAGAATGCTTAACTTCGAGATTGCGAAAAAGCAGGAACGACTCCACCTCTTGCAGGGACTTGAAAAAATCCTGCTTGATATCGACAAGGCAATCTATATCGTTCGCAACACTCCCGAGGATGCGATGGTTGTGCCTAACCTTATGGCAGGCTTCGGAATCGACAAAATTCAGGCAGAATTCGTTGCAGAAATCAAGCTTCGTAATCTTAATAAGGAATATATCTTAAAGCGTACAAGCGAAATTGAAAAACTGCTTGAGGAAATTGCCGAGCTTCAAAAAACTATAGAGAGCGACGCAAGAATCCGCAAGCTCATTTCAAAACAGCTTGAAGAAATAGCAAAGAAATACGGCAGCGACAGAAAAACTGTCGTTATCGATGCCGAGGACGAAGTAGCAGAAAGCGCCGAATCCTTTATTGAAGACTATAATGTGCGCGTATTTATGTCGCGCGAGAACTACTTTAAGAAGATAACTCTTGTTTCCCTGCGCGCCGCATCTGAGCAGAAGTTCAAGGAGGGCGATGCTCTTCTTTGCGAGGCAGAAGCAAGCAACAAAATGGAAATGCTCTTCTTCTCGGACAAGCAGAACGTATATAAAATGAAGCTTTACGATATTCCCGACACAAAAGCAAGTGCGCTCGGTGAATATCTGCCCAACCTTATCGGTATGGAGCCTGATGAAAAGATTATCTACTGCACTCCTGCATATGACTTTGGCGGATTTATGCTCTTTGCATTTGAAAGCGGTAAGATTGCCAAGGTTGATATGAAGGGCTACGAAACCAAGACCAACCGCAAAAAGCTCACAAATGCCTACGGCAAGGGCAAAATTATTGGTATGCTCTACTGTAAGGAAGAGTGTCAGGTGGCACTTTTCAGCAATATTGATAAATGCGTGGTATTTAACACGAAAGATATTATGACAAAGACAAGCCGCACATCGCAGGGCGTTCAGGTGATGACGATGAGAAGAAAATCGCTTCTGACCAGAATTGAAATGCCCGAGGTTTCCTTAAAATCCACCGCAGGCTATGAGGCGAGAACAATTCCGTCTTCGGGTTACTACTTAAGAGATGGCGAGGGTGGTTCTGCACAAACATCACTCTTTGACGAATAATGCACAATGCGGAATGAATGAAGATTTTCGCACCCCAACAAGGATGGGAGAAAGTGGTGCAGAGCGTGCAAACTGAGCCGAAGGGTTATCCGAAGCTGTACGATGGTACAGCGAGAGGCGAAGTTTGCGCGGAACAAAACGCGTAAAATCGAAATTCGCCACGCGAATTTCTACATTAAACAATTAAAGGTGCCTTGTTAAACGCCCTAATGATTTCCAATAAAAGAAATCAAATGTTCTTGTTTTGCGTTTTGTGGTCGGTGCCGCTTTATCACTTCCGCATAAAAGAGGAAAACCTATGATTTATTTTGATAACTCTGCGACAACTCCGCCTGCAGCGGAGGTCGTTGAAACCATAACTGAATATATGAAAACGAGCTTTGGCAATCCTTCAAGC